>DOTL01000078.1 GCA_003521145.1 Streptococcus sp.
CCACTATAGTTGACAAAGAGACATAAAAATTGAGGCAGATTTGGGGCAAAGTAGCTTTAAAACCGCATGGTTAAAGGATTAAAAATGTCCCCTGCCGGAATCGAACCAGCAACGACTCCTTAGGAGGGAGTTGTTATATCCATTTAACTAAGAGGACTTATTAAAAAATCTGCCACGAGGACAGATTTTTTCGGTGAAATCTGTAAATTATTTACGGATTTCTTTGATACGTGCAGCTTTACCTTGCAAAGCACGCAAGTAGTAAAGTTTAGCACGGCGGACTTTACCGTAGCGTACAACTTCAATCTTATCAACACGTGGAGTGTGGATTGGGAAAGTACGTTCTACACCGATACCGCTTGAGATTTTACGAACTGTGTACATTTCTGAGATCCCTTGACCTTTGCGTGAAATAACTACACCTTCAAAGATCTGGATACGTTCGCGAGTTCCTTCGACAACTTTTGCGTGAACGCGAACAGTGTCACCAGGACGGAATGATGGGATGTCAGTACGAAGTTGACCTTCTGTCAAACTTTGGATCAATGGATTCATTTTTATATACTCCTATCTTACTAATCTTAAGAGCAACCTCTGTGTCTCAGCGGATTAGCCGTTATTTTTGTGTGTCCATTACACACTCTTAGTATCTTATCAAAAATTTCCTTGGATGTCTAGTATCTCATTGTATTTCTAGTATTTTTTGTTGCCCATAAATGCTCGTCTTATGATTGATAAGATAAGCAAAAGCCATGACAATCGCATAAGGGAGTGCATTAGAGGGTCCAAAGACTTCAACGCCAATAAAAATAGGTGCTAAAAGGGTATTGGTACTGCTTCCAAAGACAGACAGATAGCCAAGACCTGCTACAAGTGGAATTGGAAGCCCTAGAACTGGTGCTAGAACAGCACCAAGACTTGCTCCGATGGCAAACAAAGGAGTTACTTCTCCTCCTTGGAATCCAAGAGATAAGGTAAAGATAGTCAAGAGCAGTTTAAAGAGCCAATCCAATGGATAAATGGTCCCACCCCCAACACCTAAAGAAATCAAATTCGTTCCAAGCCCTGTATAGCGTCCCTTACATAAAATCAAAAGAAGACAGGTTAAGACTACACTTCCTAAGAGAACACGATAATAGGGGTTGGGGAGCAAACTTGCTACTTTCTTTTTAGCTAGTGACAAGAGATAAGCAAAGAGGTTTCCTGCTAGACCAAAGGCCAGACCTAAAAGAGCTAATTTCATAAACGTCTCAAGGTCAATAGTCAAACTTTTGGATACAAAGTGGCTAAATTTTTCAAGACCTAAGAGATGGCTTGTTGTACTAGCCATAAAAGATGCAATAAGAGTCGGTACTAAGATTGGCAGGCTTAACTGTCCTAAGGTCAAGACCTCAAGTGCAAAGAAGGTCGCAGCGATTGGTGTTTGGAAGAGTCCTCCAAAACCAGCGGCCATTCCCATGGTCAAGAAAATGCATGAAGCATTAGGGAGCTTAAAATAGCGACTAAAAGCATGAGAAACTGTGGCCCCCAGTTGTACAGCAACTCCCTCACGACCTGCGGATCCCCCGAAAAGGTGGGTCAGCCATGTGGTTATAGTCACCAGTGGAATTAACCTTAGGGGAACTTGATCCTCCTCATTATGTCCAACCTTGAAAATCAAGCCCATTCCCTGCGCTGCCTTACCAGCAAACTTTTGGTAGAGGTAAACTATCAAAAGACCTGCTAAAGGAAGTGCCGGGACTAGATAAAAGAGATGGTGGTCACGAAATTCCGAGAGTCCTATAAGCACGCGCCCAAAAACAGCATCAATCAGTCCAACTAGTACCCCTAACAAAATTGCATAAAGACTTAACATTACTAAATGTAAGTAAGAAAGACCTTTACTATCACTTAATTGTCTTACTTTCATCCTAGGGGCCTACTTTTCTTCTAGCTTACTTGCTTGATAAGTACGTGAATGCTTCATAATATCCGCAAAACTTGCGACGATAGCTTCTTTATATTCAGGATTAAGAACACTAGCGCCTACCTTGTCTAGCAGGGCTTGCTCTCGTTTGGGATCATAAATCGCCTTTCCAGTGCGTTGTTTATAAGCACTTACTCGAGTTACCAATTTCATACGTTCTTCCAACAAAGCCACAATCTCATTATCAACGGAGTCAATCTGTTGGCGAATCTCATTTAAGTCCATACTGACCTCCTTTTTTTCTCTCCATTATAACAAAAATGACCTGAGGACAAAAGAGCCTCAAGCCATTGAATTGCTTATAAAAAGAGTTTTCTTACCTGACTGATATTACTTTCATTAACAACCAGATACAGGGTTGCTCCTGCTTTTAGACGTGTGTCTCCATGAGCAACCTCAGACTGGTCTTGAAAAATCTGAGTGGAAATCAAAACCCCGTCAGGTAAAGTTAAATCCTTAACCAATCGACCAGCTAAACTATCTGTAACTGGTAAATCAATCATCGTCGGTATATTATCAACTTGTTTTGGTTCGTGAGCGATTAGATTGTGAAGCATGGCTTCATAGACAGGTTCTCCTCCCATTAAATCCATGACGAGATAGGCAATCAGGGTCACGACTCCAATTGTCATCAATTGGTGAAGGTTCCCCACCATCTCAGTCACTAAAATCATAGCGGTTAGCGGTGCCTTCGATACCGCACCGAAATAACCAGCCATACCAAGAATGATAAAAATATGGAACTGACTGACTTGTAAGAATCCTAGATTTTCAAAAGCTGCCGCAAAAACGCTACCAGAAAGAGCACCTATAGTTAAAATTGGAAGGAAAATCCCACCAGGAAATCCTGAACCAAAGGACAACATACTCCAAACAAAGCGAATAGCCAAATAGAGGATGGCCACAGTTAGAGCAGGATGTAAACCATTTAAAGCAAGAATCAATTCATTTCCACCACCTAAAAGATGTGGAAAATAAAGACCAATAGGAATGATAAACAGAACTGCCAAAAGGCCATGAAAATGAGATGGCAAGTGGAAGATTTTCCCTAGCCCTTGGGAGACCTTACCAATACGTAAGACAACCCACTCATAACCGTATCCAAGCACACCTAGAAAAATCCCCAAGACAATAAGAATCCAATAATCTTTCAAAGGAAATACTGGTAATTTTTCTGTCATAGCAAGGACTGGTACCTGACCAAAGATGCGTAGGGAAACAGCATTGGCCACTAAAGATGCCGTTAAAGCTGTCACCCAAACATGACGAGAGAAATGATGATAGACTTCTTCAACGACAAACAAGAGACCAGCAATCGGGGCATTGAAGGCAGCCGATAACCCTGCCGCTGCTCCTGCAGCAATCAAGACACGTTTCTCACGTGCAGAGAGCTTAAGTCCCTCGGCTAACCCCTTAGCCGTCATGGCACCTAGTTGAATACTAGGGCCCTCACGTCCCAACATCAGTCCCATTGAAATCCCAAGGACACCACCCACGAACTTACGCCATAATACTGACCACCAGGACGGATGTAAAAGCCCCATCAGTTCCCCTTCAACATGGGGAATTCCTGAGCCCTTGATGTCTTTTTCCTGCTTAATAAGGTAACCAATAAAAAGTGCAATCAAGAGATTAACCAGGACAATTCCCAAAATCAGAAGTGGATTATGAAGGGCGTCTTTGTATATAGCTACAGAAAACGCAGACCCTTTGGCAATTAACCAGCGAAAAAGACTGACCACTGCTCCTGCCGTCACCCCCACTAATAGCCCTCGCCAAACGGACCAAAGGAGATGTTGAGATTGCGTCCTAAAATCTCTTTCTATTTCATTCATAAAAACTCCATTTTAACTACAATAAAAGCAGACTTTACTCTGCTTTTTTCCTATGCTAATGTTTCTGAAACTTTTTCAGCAAAAGCTTCGAGGTTTTCGATATCTTCATCTTCAGCAGAAAGGTCAACTTTGACACTATCCGCACCTTTAGTTGCACCAGTAAAGGTGAATTGTGTTTCAAATTCATCAACTGATTTACAGAAATAATCGTAGAAAGTATCTCCTGAACCTACAACACCGAAAATTTTTCCTGACAAATCAAGGTCGGCCAAATCTTCGTAAAAGTCAACGATTTCATCTGGCAACTCTCCATCACCATAAGTGTAAGTTGCTACGATACAGATGTCCGCATCTTCAAAATCAGCGGCATCAACCGTTGTACACTCGTCTACATCTACAGTGTGACCCAATTCTTCCAATTTTTTGGCAACGATATCTGCGATTTCTTCCGTGTTACCGGTCATACTGGCATAAACGATTTTTGCTAAAGCCATAATGTCCTCCAAAATAATAAATTAGCTATATTATATCATATTTCTTCAGAAAATAAATGACCTAATAACTCAAAAAACTGTCCTGATGGGCAGTTTTAAATTGACACTAATTCTTCTTTTTAGACTTTTCTCACAACGAAAAGTCTTGTCTACAGCTCGCTCTGAAATTATTAAAGGAACCATCTCTTTTCATCTACAGAAAGTAGTCTATGTTTTGATAGCCAAGTCACTTGTTAGAGGAAACTAAAACTGCCCATTAGGACAGTTTTAGTTTTTGTAAGAGTTCAAAGTGTCGATAGACTAGCCATAATCCAAGACCAACTATCAGAATGAGAATCAATGCTCTCATGAGACCTCTAAGAAATGTCAAGAGCCAAGTGAGAAGCATAGAGGTGATTAGCCAACTCCATCCAGAAGCACCATATAAGGTTTGAATACTCTCAATAGAATAGCTGTTCAGCGTTTTTACCCAATTGGGAATATAAATCCAAATATCATCTCCGGATAGACCCAAACGATTGGCAATCATAGTTCCTGTTGTTTGCAACCAAGTAAAGATCCCAGCATTGAAAAGAAAGAGAAAGGTTTGCATGAGGTAACGTCTAGCAAGGCGTTTCAAATAGCGCATGACAGACCCTCCTTAATTAGCATAAAGAGCATGGACCGTATCAATATCCACCTGTTGAATCCCATAATAAGATCCAGCTGATTGCATAACGGATGTCTTAGAGTCATCATGGTCCAAGCCAATGGCATGTCCCAATTCGTGTTCAGCCGTATTCACAATACGCTTGTGAGTATAACCAAAATCACTATTCAAGAGAAAATAACGGTTCAACCTCACATCCACATGAGTAATACGGTTGGTCAAAACATTGGTTTGGCTATCTGCTAAACCTGCTGCCTGTGAATTCGCATCGGAATAGTCAGTCGCAACAATGTCAGCTGTTGAGGCATCATCAGTTAAAGTAAAGATGAAAGCACCCGTGTTATTCCAGTTGGTGATAGCTTCCTTATAGGCGACTACCAATGTTTCATCTGTAGATTGTATATAGATGCTAGCTGTATTTTGCGCCCATCTAGCTCCGTTAGACTCAGGAATAGTATCTGTCGTTGATAGGTTAGAGACAACTTTCTCAACGTCACTAGTACTGGTACCACCAAACCCTAGCTCTACTTGATGAAAGGCTTGGTTAATGTTTGTGGCTAAGGTACTTGAAGAGTTATTGGCGTAGTAGACGAGTCCATAACCAATAAGGGCCAGGACTAGGGCAAGTTTAAATATAGCCCAAATAAGATTCCAAATAAATTGTAAAAGCAATTTGGGAATATAGAAGATTACTCTGAATAATTTTTTCATTATTGAGCCTCCTTTTCGAAACTTTCCCTAGTATATCAAGCTCTAATAGTTCTGACAAGTAAAAAATATCACTTTAAGCTTTTATCATCTCACTGATAAGTTGTTACAAACTTGACCTATTAAGACAAACGTTCTTCTTTAACGTAATCAACAGGTAACCATTCTAGGTAGGCTTCTAGTTGTTTTTCCCAGTAATACCACTCATGTCTTCCATGGTTTGTGCGGTAGTAAATATCTAAACCAAGAGCCTTCAAATCCGCTACTGCTTTGTTTTGAGAGTCAAAAAGGAAATCCTCAAGGCCACACCAGGCAAAGAATTTGGTTTTCTTGTCATGTTGTTTAGCTAGGTTAACAAGTTTATGCTGCTCAATGTCTTTTCCTTCTAGATTGCCAAAGACACCTTGCCAGTATTCCTTAGACTCACTCATTTCATCTGTAATCATCTCTGCTGATAATCCAAGGGCACCAGAGAAGGAACCCGCACAAGCAAAGTTATTTGTCGTTAAGGCGAGTTTGAAAGAACCGTATCCACCCATAGAAAGTCCAGCGATAAAAGTCTTTTCACGCTTCTTAGTCATATTTGGAAAGAAACGTTGCATGACTTGAGGAAGCTCCTTAGCAATGGCATCGTAATACTTAACACCGTATTTGGTATTTGTATACCATCCATTTTCAGAGTTAGGCATAATAACGATGAGATTGGTCTTACGAAGGAGACGCTGAATATTGGTACGGAAGGCCCAAGAATTATGATTGCCCCCCATGCCATGAAGGAGATAGAGAACTGGGATGTCCGTATCACTTTCCGTTTCAGCAATCTGATCACGATCTGGATAGATGACATCCACTTGGCGGTATTGGCCTAAAACGTCTGATGAGTATTCAATTTGAAAAAAAGCCATTTGGATTTTCCTTTCTTAATGTTAGAAAAGCTGGGGTATCCCAGCTTTTGCTTTTAGAACAAAGTCTTAGAGACTTTCCTCAATATCTATGGTGCAAGCGAGGCGCTCACACTCTTATGTTTTGGTCAGTTATTAACGGACTTCCATGACTACTGGAAGGATTGCAGGGCGACGTTTGATTTGGTCAAAAAGAAACTTAGCCACATCGTCTCGGACAGCTCCTTTAAGTTCACCCCAATCGAAGCTGTCTCCTGCCAAGTAATTTTCAACGGTAGCATTGACAATGTCAGCAGCCTCACGGAGAATGTCGCGGCTCTTCTTCACATAAACGAACCCACGAGTATTCACACGCGCTTTAGAAATAATCTTACGTTCCCTCTTGTTCACGGTGATAGCTACGATAAAGATACCATCTTCAGACAAGACCTTGCGGTCACGAAGGACAATATTACCCACATCACCAATGGCATTACCATCGATCATCACATCACCAGCTGGAACAGCTCCTTCATGAAGGAAACCTTGATCTTCAGACAAATGCATGATATCACCGCGTTTAACGATATAAATATTTTCTGGAAGAATACCAACTTCCAAGGCTAACTCTGCGTGGGCTTGAAGGTCACGATACTCACCTTGGATAGGGAAGAGATACTGCGGACGAAGGAGGTTCATCATCAATTGAAGTTCACGAGCATTGGCATGTCCAGATACACGAAGGCTCTGCGTAATCATCTTAACAGTTCCACCGGCTTTATAGATAGCGTTGTTGACACGTGCCACTACAGCTTCTTTAGCAATGCTTGGTGTGGTTACGATATAAACCAGATCTCCATCCTTAATTTGAACGTAACGGTGACGACCAACAGCCATCTTTTGGAGACCATCGATTGGTTCACCCATACGACCATTTTCAAGGATAATCAACTCGTGGTCTTCAAACTTGTTCATGTCTTTTGGTTTGACAATAAGTTTTTCATGCTCCACTGTCAATTTTTTAAGACGGATGGCTGTGCGGACAATATTTTCTACATCAAAACCAGTAAGAACAACGCGACGTCCGTGATCAGCAGCTGAATCGAAGACTTGTTGAATACGTACCAAGTTTGAAGCAACTGCAGCAACAATAACACGTCCCTCTGCATCAGCAATAACTTGGTCAATTTCTTGGCCAACTTCTGCTTCTGAAGCTGTTTGTTCAGTACTTGTCGCATTTGCTGAGTCTGACAAGAGGGCCAAAACACCTTCACGTCCGATTTCTGCCAAACGACCTAAATCAGTTTTGTAGTAAGGACGGGCAGCATGGTCAAATTTGAAGTCACCAGTATAGACAATATTACCTTGGTCAGTGCCAAGAACAATCCCCATTGATTCTGGAATAGAGTGCGTTGTTTTGAAGAATGAAACTTCCGCATCCTCAAATTCAATTTCAGTTTCTGCATCAATAACATGGAAGTTATTGAATTTCTTAACGCCAGCATTCTTGACAAAAAGTTTAGCTAACTCGATTGTGAGTGATGATCCAAAGACTGGTGCTTTGACTTCTTGCAAGATATAAGGAAGGGCACCAATGGCATCGGCGTGTCCATGAGTTAAGAAAATCCCTTGGATACGTTCCCTATTTTCAATCAAGTAATCTAAGTTAGGGATGACAAAGTCAACACCTAGTTGTTCATTTTCAGGATACTTTAGACCAGCATCCAAGATAAAGATAGAGTCGTTAATTTCAACAATATAGAGGTTCTTAGCATTTTCACGCACTCCACCTAGGGCAATAATTTTAATATCGCTCATGCTTGTTTTTCTCCTTTTTAGTTTGACTCTCTTCTAGAGCCTATTTATACAGACGGTCCAAGAAGCTGAACGTTCATGCGAACAGTCTCCTTGTCGATTTACAGGCCACAACAAAAAAGTTGCATACTCTTTAAGTATACAACTTTTTGGCTTATTTTACAATTTAGAGTCAATCTGGGCCTACTCGAACATAGCGTAGTAGTCTGTGATATCCAATTGATCCTTTTCTTCCTTGGTAAGATCCTTAATGATTTGACCATCCTTCATAACGATCAGACGATTGCCATATTTTAGGGCATCTTCCATGTGGTGGGTAATCATCAAGGCTGTCAAGTGGTCATCTGTTACAAACTCATCAGTCAATTCCATGAGGGCTACACTAGTCTTAGGATCCAAGGCTGCGGTGTGCTCATCTAAGAGCAAGAGCTCAGGACGTTTAAGTGTCGCCATTAAGAGGCTAAGGGCTTGACGCTGACCACCTGATAGAAGACCTGCTGGTGTTTCCAGGTGTTTTTCCAGACCATTACTAATCCGTTCAATCAAACCTTGAAACTCCTCGGTATATAGGTGAAGATGACGTGATTCAAGGCCTCGTTTTTCGCCACGGTATTTGGCAATCAAAAGGTTTTCCGCAACAGTCATTCGAGGAGCAGTTCCCATTTTAGGATCTTGGAAAACACGTGAGAGGTGTTTGGCACGCTTCTCAGCAGGTAGAACCGTAACCTCCTCACCCATGATAAAAATCTGACCACTAGTCAACATGAGGGTTCCTGCAATGACGTTGAAGAGGGTTGATTTTCCGGCACCATTTCCACCAAGGATGGTAATAAAATCACCTTCCCTAATGGTAAGATTGACATGATCCAAAATGATTTTTTCGGTGTCAAAACCATTATTAACCTTAACAGTTGCATCTTTGAGTTCTACAATAGATGTCATCGTGATAAGCTCACCCCCTTATAGAATTTTCGGCGCAGGACAGGTGAAATCAAGCAAAGGGCTAGAACAATCGCACTAAAGAGTTTTAGGTAGTTAGTGTTAAAGCCAAAAGCGATTACAGCTGTCAAAAGGAACTGATAAAGGATTGAACCTACACAGATGGTAATCAATCGTTCCAACAAGGTCAAGTTAGTCTCGTACAAGACTTCACCAATGATAATGCTAGCAAGTCCGATGACTATAACCCCAATCCCTTTTGAAACGTCGGCATAACCGTCCTGTTGACTAATCAAGGCTCCTGAGAGGGCAATAATACCATTTGAGATAACAAGTCCCATCACTTCCATTGAATCCGTATTGATACCGAAAGATTTGGCCATATCGCGGTTATCACCAGTAGCAATGTAGGCTTGGCCTAGGCGCGTGTTAAGAAAGGCAATCAAGGAAGCAATAACAATAGTTACAGCTAAGAGACCAACGATTAAGAGGTTGTAATCTTTACTAAAAGGAAACAGATCTTGAATTGTCTTAATATCAAGGAGACCTAGATTGGCTCTTCCCATTATCATAAGCATGACTGAGTTAAGGGAAGTCATGACCAGAATTCCTGCCAATATCGTTGGAATTTCTCCTTTCGTATAAAGGAGACCAGTCACTAGACCAGCAAGACAGCCGGCTATTACAGCAACCAAGGTCGCCAAGATAGGGTTCCAACCAAAATTCATGAGGGTTACTGCTACTGCCCCACCTAAAGGGAAGGAACCTTCTGTCGTTAAATCAGGAAAATCTAAGATACGGAAAGTCATGTAAATCCCAAGACCTAAGATTCCGTATAGAAGACCCTGATAAATGGATGAAATAATCATAAGTCCTCCCTATTTATCAGCTTTAACAGCAATGTCTGACTGCTTAAGCACATTGTCAGGTATGGTGATGTTAAGATCTCGAGCAACTTTAAGGTTTAGCGTTGGAGTCCCATCATCAATCACATCAACTGGGATATCCTTAACTTTTTTACCTTTAAGAACCTTAATAGCACTACGGGCTGTAGCTTTTCCAAGCTCATATTGGTTTTGAGCAACTGAGGCCAAACCGCCTTCTTTAACCATGGTATCAACAGTTGTATAAACGGGAATCTTAGCTTGATTGGCTAAAGAGATTACTGTTGAGAAAGCTGATGCAATGGTATTATCCTGAGGTGTCCAGATGACGTCAACCTTACCAGTCATTACTGACATGGTTGTGTTGATTTCATTGGTTGATGGTACAGCGTATTCAACCACATTTAAACCGTCTTGTTCAGCATATTTTTTAAAGCTTTCAACCTGTGATTTGGAATTGTCTTCACTTGAAGCGTAGAGAATACCAATGGTTTTGGCATTTGGTGTCAGTGATTTGACCAACTCTACTGTCTGCTTAATAGGTACTTGATTGGAAGTTCCTGTGACATTACCTTCCGGATGCTTGAGATCCTTAACTAATTTAGCCCCAACAGGATCTGAGATAGCTCCCATAATGACTGGAATATCCTTGGTAGCTGCCGCTAGTCCCTGAGCTGCTGGCGTTGCAATACCGATAACAACATCATTTTTATCGTTGACCAATTGTTTAGACATGGTTTGAATCTTCGATTGGTCCCCTTCGGCATTTAGGAGGGTAATTTGAACCTTGTCCCCTTTGTAGCCAGCTTCCTTAAGTCCATCCTCAATACCTTTCTCGATTTGATCCAGGGCATCATGAGTGACGAACTGGAGGATTCCAACTTTAGCAACCTTATTGGCATCTTGGTGCTCTTTTTTGAAAAGATCTGTACCAATAGAACCGAGCGTCAAGATAGCTAAGAAAACCAAAGTCCAAATTAAACGCTTGTTTTTCATATGTGTCTCCTTCTATAAATTCTTCCTTTCTATTGTAAGTCATTTTCAGTCAATTAGCAATATTCTTAATTTATAAAAATCACCTTACTCAAAGAAAAAGAATTAGAACACGATGTCTAATTCTTTTCCCTTATTATTACTGAAATTGTGCCAAGTCTAGCTTCATAATATAAAAGTAAAGGTCGCCATATTGTCCTTTGTAGCCAATATCATGTCCATTTATCGTCACCTTAGTGACTGGCGTTGAATCCGGTAAGGCTATCAGACAAGCTTGCTGTGCTCTTACAAATTCATTGTAATCTTCAAAAGAAGTGTGTTTTTCTTGTTTTGCAGTATTTAAATAAGTTACTTCAATCATCGAGGAATCTCCTTTTAATCCTTTAATTAAAGTCTAGATTACGCTTCCTAGAGAGTAAAGTCAATCATGACGACTTAAAATCTAGCATACTGAGCCATCGAGTAGGGACTAATTTCTAG
>DOTL01000035.1 GCA_003521145.1 Streptococcus sp.
ATAGGAATAAATCTCTTTCTAGTAATGTTTTGCAACTCTACTATAACGGATTTATTCCTTTTTGTGTTTACACAACTTATTTTACACTACCGACATTATTACACTTGGTTTTATTGTAATATCAATTATTACAACCTAGAATCAAAAAAAGAAACCGAATAATTTTCGATTTCTTATCATTTAAGATCTAAAAATCAAGCTCCAGTTTCTTTCCAGTTAGCCTTAGCATCCTTTAAAATACCAGCTAAAGTTTTCTTTTCGAGTTCTTTTTCCATTGCCATTTGAACATCTTCTAGGCTCTGATCCAAAATACCATGAATATTACGTCCTACTGGACACGCTGGATTAGGATTGTCATGAAAACTAAAGAGTTGCCCACTTGGACCGATGCTATCCACCGCACGATAAACCTGTAAAAGGTTAATCTCCTCTGGTGCCATGGCTAATGTCGCTCCTCCACTTCCCCTTTGAACAAAAATCAAGTCTGCTTTCTTCAGTTGTGACAAGGTTTTGCGGATAATAACTGGATTGACACCCACACTACTCGCCATTAAATCACTGGTTAGCTTGGTTTCATTTCCCTTATTTTGTGCTATGAGGGTCAAAATATGGACAGCAATGGTAAAGCGACTTGGAATTTGCATATCAAGAACCTCTCGTTAATCTTTTTCTTTTCAATCAATTATAACAAAACCAACGTTGTAAAACAAGGAGTTACAACAACTGAAAGAGTTCCTCTTACACTAAAAAATAGAGCCATCATAAACTCTATCCTTTTGTATTTGAAAATAAGTAACTAGACTAATAATACATAGTATTATAGTCTATTGAGGCTCTAACTTGGTCTTTTGCTTCTTGCGAAGACCCTGCCCCTCAATATGCTGTTTGACCAGATCTACAACTTCATCATTGGTTGGTAAATCCGAGTGCTGAGCATCTTCACCTGTAACCGTAATTTCAGTATAGCTCTTTGCTTGGTTCTGATAGATATATTTTCCGGCGGACACACTTGCATCAGGCACCAAATCATCCGAATCATAAGTGATAGTCCCTGCTACAGAATAGACATGTAGGGTGGACGGAATATTCTTCTTACCAGCTATGAAATCCGCAAGCATGACTGATTTATTTTTGATATTGGTTTCAGTGAAATTATAGGGCGTCCCAATAGTCATGAGTGAGTTTATTTTCACATCATAGTCACCCAGATAATTTTCAATAAAGGCTGTATAAATCAGACCACCATTGGAATGGGCCAGGCCTTTAAAATTATTAAAATTGTATTTATTTTGCAAGGCTTGGAAGGCCTGATTCATCATCTTAGCCTGTTTCTTGATATTACTATAGCCATCTTTGTTATTTTCAAATCCGATAACAATGACTGGCTCGTTGTCCTTTGCCTTGATTTTACCCTCAAAGGTAATCCGTCCATTGTTCCAAACCTTGACCTTGAGGAGGCTATGCTTAGCCCCATGGCGTTCCTGATTGAGCTTACGTACTAGGCCATCAAAACGATTTTCTGTAGCGGAACTCCCTGGAATCAAAATAATAGGCGACAATTTTGAATTGTAGAAAATCTCGATTTCTTTGACATTTTTCCTGGTCCAACTATAGGACGGCACAGCTAAACCAATGAGAAAGACAGCAACAAGGATAAGGGCCAACTTCGTTTTTTTACTGAACTTCATTGCTTTCTCCTTCCTCTTTCAAACCTTGTTGCACCTTATTAGACAGATGAACAAAGGGAATAAAGATAGCAACATCAACTGCAAAACAGAGCAGGCTAACAGCAAGTGCTCGCAGGCTACCACCCGTTCCGATAAAAGCATAAAGGAGGCTCGGTGTGCCATCGGGTACAGGATAAACCGCAGCTGGCATAAGGCGAATAGCCAGAGCTACCGCAGCTATTCCCATATTGACCATAGGTGCTAGAAGAAAAGGAATCAGGTAGACCACATTTAGTAAAACTGGTATCCCTACCATCAAAGGAGCACCATTATTAAAGAGACTAGGGAAAACACTAAGAAGACTAACCTTCTTATCCTTAAAGCTGGTTGATTTTAAGAGTAGAGCCACCAATAGCGCCAGACCTGATCCAATACCAGCAACCAAGCCGTAACTATGATAGAGGTTTGTTAGCGTGTAAAGGTGGGGAAGTCCAGTCGTCGTATGATGGGAGACGGCATAGGTCAGATTCTCCAAAGCAAAACTATCCTCAGTAATAGCATTGTGAGCAAATGCCTGACTATTTCCAACCCAAGCAGAGAAAGTGTTCAAAAGTCCCATCATAAAGGTTGAGAATAGATGGTTATGGGTGACAGTGATTTTTGATACATATTGACCTATGGTCTGAAAAACATTCCGTTGCTCTCCAATAAACAAAAGGATATTAAGACCAACAGCCAGAATTAGGGATAAAAAGATGGGACGAACGGTTTTTGGCTGATAGATATAGTCCTTATCCACAATCTGATCATCACTAGCTCTTGAAAAGCGAAAAATCTGGCCAACCAGATAACCCACGAAGATATCCAGCATAATATTAATCGAAGCTGGTAAATTGATACGTATCAAATCGCCATCGTTTATTGGAGACATTAACAACTCTTGCGATCCTATTATCAAACTGACCAAAAGGGAGGTCACACCAGCCGTACCAGTACTTCTACCGTAGTGACCAGCCGTGTATTTTCCTACAAAGTAGGTTGACAAAGGACCCGCTAAGCCACCAAGAAAACTGGAGAGATTGCTGACCACCTGACCAGTTATCTTAAAAGCTGGCAGCCAATCAGAAACTGAAAACAACTGGTTAATATAACCAAGCTCTGAAAAGACAGATAGTGAAACCACTCGAATAATTCCTGAAAATAGGAAAAAGGGAAAGAGAGAAACCAAGGTTTTCTGCGTAATTTGGACGAAGCCTCGCTCACGAAACCAGAGAAACCTCTGGACTAAATAGTTTGTCATAAAAGACTCCTAGTAAAAGGAAAAATAAACTTTACATTCAACGTTTCTCTTCATTATAGCACAAAGAGAGAGGCCTTACCTTAATCGTGGGTTAAAGCAAATTCCCAATCTTACTAAAAACACTTAGCTATCTCATAATACAAGAAAAAACAATAAGTCTCCACTTCCGAGACCTATGGTCGATTATTTATTATGCAAAAGTTGTCACATCAGAGGCGTCCAGACGAACAGACTCAAAGCCCTCTTCATTGGCTTTCCCAAGAGCAATGAGCAAAACTGGCACATGACGGTCTTCGTCAAGTCCAAATGATTTAGCAAGGCCATCTTTTTTATAGCCACCGATAGCGTTGGTATCATAGCCGTATGAACGAGCAACCAACATCAACTGCATAGCAGCAAGGCTGGCATCGATGTGGACAATTTCATTCATCATTTCGCGAGGAGCATTTTCATACATTGGTACAATGCTTGACAGTTGTTTTTCTTTGACTTCTTCAGGCATTTTTCCTTGAGCAACAGCCTTACCGTAGATTTCTTCAGCTCTTTCTTGGCTCTTCAAATCGGCAAAAATAAGGACCATGGCTGATGACGTTTCATTTTGCACCCCATTGAAGCTGACGAAAGGTATCAATTTTTCCTTACCCTCTTCGCTATCAACGACGACAAAACGCCAAGGTTGCATGTTGACTGATGATGGTGCTGTAACAGTCTTATCTAGGATTTCCAACAGTTCTTCTCGCGGAATCTTAACAGATGGATCAAAGTTACGAATAGAACGACGGTTATAAACGATATCTGAAAAATCATTGCTTACTACAGGCATCTTATGTCTCCTTTTTTATTAAATGAAAATAATATAATCAAAATTATAACACAAGACAATTGTTATCAAAAGTATTTGCTACAGACGACTAAAGATTAGTTTCCTTGAGCCCTAGCCGTTTCTCCTAAGATGAATAGTAAGCCATGATAGTAATGAGATAAAGCGTGATTAACCAAATTGACCAAAT
Source organism: Streptococcus sp. (assembly GCA_003521145.1). Classification (GTDB taxonomy): domain Bacteria; phylum Bacillota; class Bacilli; order Lactobacillales; family Streptococcaceae; genus Streptococcus. The sequence goes on from DOTL01000035.1 coordinate 3,978, forward strand.
ATGTACAAAGTGCATCAAAATAGCAGAAGCCACTGCTCCAATGACAAAACTCCCTACGACAAAGCTATAATTGACTGCCTGACGACGATATTCTCTCTGATCACCGCTTCCCTGAATAGCATAATAGAGGGCCGTTAACATCCTTCGATAATTTCCTGAGGTCATAAAAATCACGAAGGGATGATTCTCAATCTGACTGCCAGTAAAGGTCTTCATCATGATACCTGCAGAAAAAGCGACAATCGGGAGCTCAATCAAGGCATTGAGGGAAGAAAAGGCAGGATAGCTGTCATGACACAAAGTGGAAGCAGACCATAAACTCGCCAATAAGTATTCTTACGTTGGTCTTTAAACCACATGCCAAAAAGAAAGCCTAAAGAAAAGAAAAAGATTGAAAAGCAACGCAACAAGTTATAGTACATACTACTGTTCCGCCAGTCAGCGACCAAGAGAAGGATATTCCCAGTCTGTGTAGCAACTAAACTATGGTAGTACATATGACAAAAGACAACCGAAGCTCCTCCTGAAAAACTCAGCAAATTTGCCATCATTCGTGTATTTTGAGGAAGAAGGTTTCGAGATTCCATAGCATAACTTCCCTTCTAATAGTGATTGATAGGATAACTTTATTATAGCAAATTCGGGAACACACAGTAGAAAAAAGCAACCCTCACGAGTTGCTTGCAATCCTATTTAAAATTAACGAAACCTAGGATATTCTAAGTGTTGATGCTAATAGATATCACGTCTATGTCCAACATCAAGGGCAAGTATGATTAGTTCATTGTCCTGTATATTGACAATAACACAATAGGCACCAATACGATAGCGCCATTGTCCAGTGCGATTGGCAACTAAGACCTTACCCTTAGCTCGGGGATTATCTGTTATACGATTGAGATAAGCCCTAATTTGTTTCCTAACAAAAGTATCTAACTTTTTAAAACTTTTGGCAAATTTAGGAGTTGGTACTATCTTATAGGTCATCCCAATTTAACACCTCCACACCGTTTTCAAGATAATCTTCATATTCTGCCAAAGCCAAATCGGCTACTCTAGCGTCGTATTCATCCTCCATGGCTTCTAAAGTTTTGGTACGAATTAATTCTGACAAGGATACCCCTTCAAATTTCACAATTGCTTGCATGAACTTCTTATCTGCTTCTGAAACCTTCAATGTAATTGTTGTCAGATCCTTAACCTCGTTCTCTTTTGTAACACCATTGTATTACCACTCCTCTTTTTTGTCAATTTTGATGATAGGTTCATACTTTTATTCGTAAAACAATAGAAAAAACAACCCTAACGAGTTGTTTGCAATCCTATTAAAAATTAACTGTATCTGGATCATCCTGAGTCTTAATGCCTTGAATCTTATTCAAGACTGTCATATCTTCCTCTGACAAATCAAAGTCAAAGATATCCAAGTTGGCTTCGATATTTTTTGCTGTCACTGACTTAGGTAGTGGCAAGAAACCTTTTTGAAGACTCCAACGTAAGGCAACTTGAGCAACAGATTTTCCGTTACGTTTAGCCACTGCTTCAACGTCTTCATTTCCAAAAATGCTACCAGTGCCCAGTGGGCTATAGGCTTCAAGAAGAATATCACGCTCTTCGCAATAGGCAACCAACTCTTCTTGGGCACAACCTGGAGCCAATAGAATTTGGTTAACATGTGGCACAATTTCAGCGGTTTCAAGGAGAGCTTCAAGGTGATGATACATAAAGTTAGACACACCGATAGCACGAATCTTACCATCTTTATAGGCCTCTTCCATTGCCTTCCAAGCACCTGCATTGCCAACCTTCCAAGCATCATTCTCACGAAGAGCTTTTGGATTAGGCCAATGGATGAGCAAAAGATCCAAATAATCCACACCTAGTCTTTCGAGTGACTCATCAATAGAGGCTTTAGCCAATTCGTAATCGTGCTTGTCATTCCAGAGTTTAGTCGTTAGGAAAATATCCTCACGCGCCACATCACTATCTGCAATCCCCTTACCCACAGAAACCTCGTTACCGTAGATTTGCGCTGTATCAATATGTGTGTAACCAGCCTTAAGTGCGAAACTAACGCTGTTATAAGCTTCTTCCCCTTCTGGAATTTGCCAAGTCCCAAAACCAATTTTAGGAATCGTAACTCCATTTGAAAGTGTATATGTTTCCATCCTGTTCTCCTTTTCTTTTTTAAATAGTACTATCTTAAAAAAGATAAATCAAAAATGCAAAGATTTGCTACGGCTTGTTTGATGAATAGTTCCTTACTTCTTTTTCCGCTGCTTTTTAAAGACAACACCATTTTCTTTGAGGATTTCCATGCTCACCTTTCCAACTCCTCTAATCGCTGCTACTTCCTCTTCCGTTTTCTTTTTAAAATCTTTAAACTCTATTAAGCTATGTTGACGAAGTATACGTTCCACACTTATTGAAAGACCTTGGAGGGCTTTGCTTGGTTCTATAATTTTTCCCCATTTTCTAATTAGTTTGTGTAATTGTGGATTTTTCTTTTTCGCAACATGTCTTTGTAGACGTTTTGCACGATATTTTTCGATTAACCAAGTAAAATAATATTCTGACTGGAACAGATCAACGACTTTATTAAAAACCATCAAAAGACTTTGCATACTATTTGCTTCAAATAAGATAGGATTGACTTTAAGCGTTTCGGCAACTAGACACTCTTCATCACCTTTCTCAATCATTTTTAAATAATTTTCGAACTCTGATTTTTTTGCATAGAGAAGATCAAAATAGAAATCCGCATCCTCAATATGTCCCGTCATTAGTGAGACGGTCATCATTGGTACTATCATCAAATCTTCTTCATGATATTTCATTTGCTCACATTCGAAAAAGCTTTTAGCCTTATCAAACTCCTCCAGATTACAATAGGTAGCCATCAATTCGTAACGGACTCCCATGTGATCTTGAACATCTATCTCTAGGATCTCTTCAAATTCCTTAATAGCAAACCGCTTCATACTGTTTCTTAAATAAAAATTAGCGAGATTATACTTCAAAGACAAATAAGGACACTCGTCAAGATTAGCCCAGCCCATTTTTGGACCTTGATCCCACTTGGACCTTTGCTCTTTTTCTAAAGCAATTAGGCCTTTTAGATGTTCAGGTGGACTTTGAAAAGTTAAGAGCATCTGCTTAGCATCAAGATTTTCAGGATTTAGTTTTAAAGCTTCTGTCAAAAATTCCTGACTTCTCGAAGGATCTTCCTCGTAATAATGATAAGCCTCTTCAATGAGGTTCCAGTCTCTCTCCTGCTTTGAATCAGGGAAAGTGATCTCATCAAAAAGCCCTTGGTTGTATTGTCTTGCAAAATCTTCAAGAGCCATGTCCACACTGAGATACTCTGTAATATGTTCTTCTAAGAATGCTTCTGCTTTTTCTGTGAAGTCTTCAAAAGATGATGTCATCAATCTTCTCCAATCTATGTTTATTTCTCTAATTTCTATTGTACATGTTTTCATAGAACATTACTATGGTCTCAGTGAAATCAACAACCTCTTAAATTTTTATTGACAAGAATAGTCGCCAATCACAATATAATCTTCAAATTTCATCCAATGCTACAAAAGAATCATTAACGAATCGGGAGTGGTGTAATCCCTTTTCTTTATCAATAACTTTAACTCACTTTTTTATAATTTTGCTAGACCACTCTCATTTTTAAGGGAATTGAAAAATAAGTTATATTTTAAAAAGGAAATAGAGGTCTGTTTCCTTTTTTCGGCTCTATAATTTCTGTA
>DOTL01000075.1 GCA_003521145.1 Streptococcus sp.
AGGGTTTGGCCAATGTGCTGACACACTTGAAAGCTTATTTGATTAATATTCTTCAACTCTACTCGAGTGTTTACACATAATTATTGACAATATCATAATGTCATATAATGATTACAACACAGAAGAAAATCATATGACATACGATTACAATAGTAAGATTTATTTAGCAGAGGTGGTACTCAATGTAAAGGACTTAGCTGGTCAGACGGAGACGGCCTTTTACATACAGATTGTTGGACTTGGAATCCCAACCAAAACGGAAAGGGAAGTTGTTTTAGGAGCTGGAAACAAGCCTTTGATCCATCTGATTCAGACCAATCGTGAGGAAGCTGTCAAGTCCAGTTATGGTATCTACCATATGGCGATTTTGTTACCGTCTCGCGAAGATTTAGCAGATGTTTTCAAACATATTGCTGATCTGGATTATCCATTTGTCGGTGCAGCTGACCATGGTTATAGTGAAGCCCTTTATTTGGAAGCCCTTGAAGGCAATGGTATTGAGCTTTATAGAGACAAGCCGGTTGCTGAATGGGATATTCGTGAGGATGGTCGCATCGTTGGTGTCACAGAAGAGTTATCAGCTCAAGAAATTTACGATATGGGACGGAAGGTTGAGCCTTTTGTGATAGCTATGGATACTCGCATGGGGCATATTCATTTATCAGTCAAAGATAGTCAGCTAGCAAGCACTTTCTATCAGGATGTTTTAGAGCTATCGGATAAGTTTACCATTCCAAGCGCTAGTTGGATTGCTTCAGGTGATTACCACCATCACCTTGCGGTCAACGAGTGGGGCGGAAAAAAACTTGTCCAAACATGACAAAGATATGCCTGGTCTTGCTTACTACGTCATTGAAGTGGCAAACAAGGACGACTTGGTTGGCATAGCAGAGCGTGCTAACAATCGTGGAGGCAAGGCCAAATGGTCATCTTCTAATGAGTTAACAGTTGAGGATAAGGATGGTATTTTGACACGCGTAAAAAAGAAATATTAATAATTAGTGATTTTTTGAGTCGTAACTATTGATGTTACATTTTAAACGGCTATAATGTTTATTGTAATCAAAGTTATTACAAAATAGCTTAACAATTTTAACAATTAACATTTATCATAAAGGAAGAGGGAACACCTATGACCTACTTTACAGACTTACAAATAAAACGCCGTTCAATCTATGCTTTGGGAAAAGACCTTGAGCTCTCTAACCAAGAATTGATTGAAACCATTCAAGGAGCTGTCCTTAACACACCAACAGCCTTCAACTCACAAACATCACGTGTGGTGATCTTGCTGGATGAAGAATCAGATGCTTTCTGGAATGAAATCGCTTATTCAGAGCTTGAAAAAGTAACGCCAGCAGAAGCTTTTGAGGTAACAAAAGAACGTTTGGCAGGTTTTGCTCAAGCTAAGGGAACAATCCTCTTCTATGAAGATCAAGATGTAGTGAAAGGCCTTCAAGAGCAATTCCCACTTTACGCTGAAAACTTCCCAATTTGGTCAGAGCAAGGTCATGGAATCGCCCTTTATGCGACATGGTTGGCTTTGGCTGAGAAGAATATCGGTATGAACGTACAACACTACAATCCACTTGTTGATGAACACTTAGCTGAAAAATACGACATCCCAGCTAACTGGAAACTCCGTGCCCAAGCACCATTTGGTCAAATCGTTGCACCAGCAGGAGATAAAGACGTCCAAACAGAAGGTCGTTTCAAAGTTTTTGGCGATAAATAATCACTTTAACTCAGGCAGTTAGCTTGACAATTGGCTGTACTATGACTGAATATTATAAAAATGATAAGACAAAAAAGTAGCAGGATTGAGAAATCTTGTTATTTTTTTGTATCCTAAGACCAGTTAGTAGATTAATTATAAATGAAAGCTATAACTTGAGATTTGAAACCCTTTTTCAGTTTCATAGTGTTTTCTAATTTAAATGATCCCAATTTACTAAAACCGCAGAAAAAATGGACAACTAAAGGAAAATTTTGAGCAAGTGGTCTTTGATAGATATAGGCCACACGTTAGAAAATACTTGTTACGAAATCTTAATCTTGAATATGCTTTTTATTAATAAAGGTAAAAAAACACAGAAATGGCTCTATTTTTGTCCTGCAGTATGGTATAATAGTACGATATCTCTCAGAAAACGGAGTATAAAAATGAGTATTTTTCGTAAAAAGGATGTTGGTTTGTCTCAAACCGAGATGAAACGGCATCTGACCCTTAGGGATGTAGTCCTTCTGGGAATCGGTGCCATGGTTGGGACAGGAATCTTTACGATTACTGGTACCGCGGCATCAACTTTGGCAGGTCCAGCCCTGATTATTTCGGTTTTGATTTCAGCCGTTTGTGTGGGTATGTCGGCGATTTTCTTTGCTGAGTTTGCCTCACGCTATCCATCCGCTGGTGGCGTTTATGGTTATCTCTATGCTGTATGGGGGGAGTATCCTGCCTGGATGGGGGGCTGGTTGACCATGATTGTCTTTATGAATGCTGTATCTAGTGTGGCCTCTGGTTGGGGTGCCTACCTCAAGGGGCTACTGGCTAGCTTTGGTCTTAAGTTGCCTCAAGCCATCAGTGGACCTTTCAATCCCAGTCAAGGCACTTATATTGACCTCTTGCCAGTCTTGGTCTTGGTCTTGGTGACGGCTCTTCTTCTCATGAATTCTAGACAGGCTTTACGTTTGAACTCCGTCTTGGTAGTACTCAAATTTTCAGCCTTGACGGTCTTTGTCTTAGTGGGTCTCTTTCATTTGAATCCTAGCAACTGGGTAGATTTTGCACCATTTGGCTTTGGGCAAATTTATGGAGGAAAGACAGGAATTATGGCAGGTGCCTCTCTCATGTTCTTTGGTTTCCTTGGTTTCGAGTCTATCTCTGTGACAGTAGACGAGATTAAAGAGCCGCAAAAGAACGTTCCTCGAGGTATCATTATTGCCTTGATTATCGTGGCTTCACTCTATGCAGTAGTTTCGCTAGTCTTGACGGGAGTAGTTCACTATACCAAGCTAAATGTTGACGATGCTGTAGCTTATGCCCTTCGTTATATCGGTATTTCTTGGGCAGCCAATTACGTATCAGTGGTTGCTATTATGACCTTGATTACGGTATGTATTTCAATGGCCTACGCCTTTAGCCGTATGGTTTATAGCCTGGCTCGCGATGGTTTCCTTCCACAAATCTTCCAAAAGGTTTCAAAGAATAACAAGGTTCCACATCATGCGACACTCTTAACAGGTGTTTTGTCAGCTATCTCAGCAGGTATCTTCTCTTTGGCCAATATGGCATCCTTGGTTAACATCGCAACCTTGGCTTACTTGGTCCTCTTGGCTATCGCCCTCATTATTCTTCGTAAGGACAAGGGCTTGCCACAGAAGGATGAGTTTAAGGTTCCATTTGTTCCAGTCTTGCCCATTATTTCAATTATCGTCTGCCTCTCCTTTATGAGTCAGTACAGTTGGCAGACATGGTTAGCCTTTGGTTTAGCTGTGCTAATCGGTTCAGCTATTTATGCCTTTTACGGTTACAAACATTCTAAGTATTAGGATGAAAATGATAGTGCCATCTGGACTATCATTTTTTGATATAATGGAAGGAAAGAAAAGCAGGAGTAGATTGATGAAATCAGACCAGATGTGGCAAGCCTACAGGATTTTAAATCAGACAATCGGAGATAAGATTGGTGCCTGGGCCTTTGGCGTGGAAGCAGATTATTTGGAAGAACTCGTATTGATGGGGCAAAAGGCAGCAACCAGTTCAGCTTTTGACTTGTATGCAGTGGTGAATGAACCATTTCCCAAGGAAAATGAACTGAGCGTCATTCTTGATAGTAAGGAGAATGCTATTTGTATTATTGAAACGACGAAAGTTGAGGTCATCCCATTTAAAGAGGTTTCTAAAGACCATGCCTAAAAGGAAGGCGAAGGAACCTAACTTATTGGCGAGAGCTTCATGAGGATCTCTTTAGCAAATGGTTGCATGAGGTTGGACTACATTTTAGTCAGGACATTCTAGTTATGTTGGAAGAATTTAGAGTAGTTTATCCTATAGATTGAAAGTTCCCAATATCTTGGGGACTTTTTTACTTTAAGGAAAGATCAACCTTTCTTTAAGTCTTGTCTTAAGTTTCTTGTGTTTAATAGAGACATCTCAAAAGTAAGAAAGAGGGATAACATATGACATACAAACATAGCAAACAAACACAAGAACGTTATGCCATTAAAAAATCATCAAAATGGAAAACTGCAGGTTCAGTCCTAGTAGCTAGCTTAATTTTTGGTAGATCGGTCGTCCTAAATGAAAATATGGCTTCAGCCGATGAGACGAACACCGAATCAACACTCTCAACTGTTACGACGGGTGAAACCACTGCTGATTTAATTGAATAAAGTGTGCAGGTAGAAGATTCGTCAAGCACTACTGAAACAAGCACAGCTACGGATAAAAGTACTACAACTACGACATCAGACACTGATTCATCAGCAACAAGTATAACAGCGGACACCACAGGTACATCGACAAGTAGTGAAACATCTGATAATTCCGGCACATCCGAAACATCAGAAGCAAGTTCTTCTGAAACTGCTGAAAGCACAACTAATGAGACTTCAGAAACAGCCACGAGTACTACAGGTGAAAGCAGTAGCACTTATACAAGTACAAGCTCCACTGAAGCGACTGCTTCAGAGACAGCTTCAGTTCTAACTAACAATGCTTCAGATACTACGTCTGAGACAACAACAACTAAGTCTAGCAGCACTGATTCAGAAAGTACAACGACCACGATTACCTTTAATGGGACAACTGTGGTAACAAGTGATACCATTATTGTGGCTGGTAGTGTGACGGATCCAGTTACAATCTACTTGGATGGTGTGACCTTAACAGATTCATCAATCACTTCTAATTCCTCAGCAGGATTGACAGTGAATGTCCTTTCAGACAGTTCCATCTCTTCAACTTCTGCTAATGCAATCGAAGCAGCGGGAGCTTTGACCATTACCAGTGGTACTGGAAGTATCTTGACCCTTTCAAGTACTGAAAAGCTCGCCATTAAGGCTGATAGTGTAATGGTTGACTCTGTAACGTTTGATTTGACTTCTGAGGCCAAGGAATGGCATCAATGCAACGGACAGCTGTAACCATTAAAAATGACACAGTCAACATCACAGCAACAGATGACGGTATTCAGGTCGAAGACGAAACAGATGTGAACAGTGGTGATTTGACGATTACCGACTCAACGGTTACCATTAATGCGACAGATAAGGTATCACGGTTACAGATGAATTGACTGTTGAGGGTAACTCTAAAGTAACAGTCGTGGCAGGTGACAAAGGCCCTAAAGGACGTTATATCAATTTGACAGGTGGAACCGTTGATATCACTGCTGGTGCTGACACTTAAAGCTTAACCAACTCGACTTCTGATTTTGAAAATGAAGTTGCCATCAATATTGACGGTGCAACTGTTACAATCCTAGCAGATGGTGACGGTATCGACAGTAACGGGAATGTGTCTGTTAAAAGTGGTTCTCTCTATGTCGCTCAGACAAGTGCAGATAATGCTGCTATCGACTACGATGGAACAGGTATTATCTCTGGCGGTACCGTATGGGCCATTGGTAACCAAGGAATGGCTCAGGCCTTTACAACAGGTTCAAGCCAATCTTACATCATGGCTAACATTTCAGGTGGTGTAGGGGATACCATCACGACCTCAAGTGGTTCAAGTGCCACTGCAACAGCTACTGAAGAAGGCACAAACAATGGTCCTGGTGCCGGCGGAATGGGTGGCTTCCCAGGTGGAGGCTCTGGCAAGAGCTCAATGTCTGATGATTTCGGAGGCTATGGGGGACCAACTAGTTATGGCGGAAGCTCGACAAATAGCCCAACTTCAAAAAATACGAGCACTAAAACAGGCAACAGTGCTAGCCAACCAGCAGCTAACGCTCTAGCACTGACAGCGAAAAAACAGCTTTATCAAATCAAAGTACGTCGACTTCAAAAACTTCAAGCTCGGAAGTGTCGTCTCTTGAATCAAAAACATCAGTAGCTAACCAGACTGTAGAAGGGCAACCGAAACAAAGTATGACCAATGCGACAAGCAGTGCCCAACAACAAGGTCAAGAGACTGCTGAAAAATTGAGTAAGATTCTTCCTCAAAATCAAACTTCTGAAGCAGCAAAAACTCAGGCAAGAGAAGTATCAAGTCAAAAGGAAAATGTAAGTCCAGTCGTACAGACGAATCTGGTACAAAAACAAAACACCCAAACAAGTTCTAAGGCTAGTCAGTCTGATAAAAGTTAACAAATGAATCAAACAAGTAAATCAAGCCTACCAAATACTGGCGATGTGAGTAGTTTGGGACTAGGCGCGCATTAGGAACTGTACTCATGACAAGATCGTTTGCACTTAAGGGAAGCAAGCATTCTCGTAAGTAATATCTCATTTAAAGCATAAAAAAACTGTACCTGATGATGATATACTCCCCTTATAGTGGACAGTGAAAAAATAAAAATTTTCAC
>DOTL01000041.1 GCA_003521145.1 Streptococcus sp.
TTTTGGACATAATAAAACTCCCCCTATAGTTTCTAGTGAAAATTTTTATTTTTTCACTGTCCACTATAAGGGGAGTATATCAAGCCTCTACTAGATTTTTTTTGTATTCTTATCAACTCATTTTCCCCACAAGAAAGCATTTAGAGGCTTATCAACCAAGGCTGTTTCATGGTGTTTACTGTGTTGGCCGTTAGGACCTGTGATTTCCTTTTCTTGGTAGGATTTGACATGACCTTTAAGCAGAAGAGACAAGAGCTCCTCATATGACTCGGTCATGCTAGTTGGTTTTCCTTCGCCATCTAGAGAATTTTCTTCCCGTTCATCCATGCCGATAATCCCGTTAAAGTGACCGGCGATATCCACTTGTTTGACGAGTTTAGGTAGACTGGTATCACTGCCATGCTGGAGCATATAATAGACGATAGCTATATTGCCGTAGGGGTGACCAACCATGTTCATCTCAGTGATTCCGTAGGTATCTTGGAGAGCTTTGACGACAGCGTAGGCATAGTTGCTCTGGTCCTAGTCAATTATTGTCAAAATTGTCTAGGACAATCGGATTGACCGCATCTTTTTGAATAGTCCCTTTCAGAGTAACGGTCCCATCTTCAGCCACATTGGCTTCAATAATGGTTTGGGTCACACCAGATTTTTTAGCTGCATTAGCCATGTGTCTTTCCGTATGACTGTTTGAGCCCCAACCATGGAAAAAGATGGTTGGACGGCTTGATTGAATCAATATTTTTCTTGCTTCTGCTTTTACGGCCTGCGCTTGGTTTTGGGAAATAAAATACCAAACACCTACACAAACAAGACCAAGTATTGCTAAAAGACTGAAAATAAGAGTTTTTTTCTTCATATAAACCTTTCTGATTTGCTTTATGTAAGAGCTAAATGGTCCTAACTTTTTTACTTGCAATACTGATTACGAACTCATTCATCTTATATATTTTCCTTAATGAAACGATCCATCTCTTCAAACGGAATCACGTTCACCTGGTCATAAAGGTCTGTGTGACTAGCCCTTTCGACTGTAATCATTTTTTGTCTCCTTTGCAACATATAAAAAGGCTTGGAAACACAACTCTTTTGCATTACCAAGGCTTTTGTATAACTTAACTAATTTAAAACAATCATAGATTTAATAGACTTGCGTTCATCCATATCTTTATAAGCCTGATTAATATCTTCCAATTTATAACTTGTCGTAAAGACTCGGCCTGGATTGATGTCGCCATCAAGAACAGCTTTTAACAAAAATTGTTTATCATAGGTTGTGACAGAGGCTACCCCTCCTGACACTGAAATATTTTGGGCAAAGGTCGAACCAAGGGAACGGTTATTATAATGAGGCACACCGACAAATCCCATACGACCACCGTTATGGAGAACACCAAGAGCTTGTTCTAATGCCGCTTCAGTACCGACACATTCGAGAGCTGCATCTGCTCCTCCCCCGAGGATTTCACGGACTTTGTCAATGCCTTTTTCGCCACGCTCAGCTACAACCGCAGTCGCACCTGACTCCAAAGCCATCTTTTGACGATCTTCGTGACGGCTCATAAGGACAATTTGAGAAGCTCCACGCATCTTAGATGCAATGACAGCACATTGACCAACAGCCCCATCTCCGATAACGACAACCTTATCACCCTTTTGTACATTAGCAACACGCGCAGCATGGTAACCCGTCGGCATAACATCAGCAAGTGTCAAAAGTGACTTGAGCATGCCTTCGCTATAATCTGAAGGTTGCCCAGGAATTTTGACAAGGGCCCAGTTGGCAAAGTGGAAACGGATATACTCAGCCTGCACGCCCCCAGACCAGTTATTACCTGAGTGGTTATCACAAGAGCCGTCAAAACCAGCTCGACAAGCATCACACTGACCACACCCATGTGTGAAAGGTGCAATGACAAAGTCTCCTGGTTTTACCGTTGTAACTTGCTCGCCAACTTCTTCGACAATTCCGATAGCCTCATGACCACTATTTCTATGTCCCTCTTCCATTTCCGGATTACGGTAACTCCAAAGGTCAGATCCACAAACGCAAGTACGTACTATCTTGATAATGGCATCATCTGCTACCACGATTTGCGGGCGATCAATTTCTGCCAGCCCCACTTGTCCAGCTTTGGTATAAACTGCTGATTTCATATATCTACCTCTATTTCTTTAGTTATAGTTAGTATACACTTTTAGGCAAGCTTTAGCTCACATCATTCCCTCCAAATTACTTTCAAACAATAGCAACTAATCATATTTTTTTCCATACTTCTTTTCAAGCATTTTCTTAACTAGATATGGAATCTTGACATGTTCTAGACCTTTTTTAGCAATCAATTTCTTGACGAAATCGGGTATTTGAATATCCTTTCCCTCATCCAAAATCTGACCTATGCTAGAAGGAGCTTCCAGCTCTTCAAAGGTATCAAGCTTAGGTTGATAGTAACTATAGTCACCGTCTATATGAGACTGAATAGCTGAAAGAAGGGCCTGGATTAAACGAGGATCGCTATTTGGCATGGGAGGTCTGTGATAGGCTACACCTAGCTCTTGGCAAAGTTCCTTACATTCCACATCATTATCAAAAAGAACCTCAATATGCTCACTAATAAAGACAATAGGGACAAAAATATAGTGGTCTGGGTGTTCACGCTCATCTCGTAGATATTCTAAGACATCAGGCTTAATCCAAGGAATACCTATATCACTCTCACTCTGCCAAGTATTAGTGTACTGCTCTTCCCTAAGTCCTAAATCCTCCGCAATCAAGCGACTATTATCATAAATCTGGTCGATATAAGGGTCACCAAAATCTAGTGCCAAAACTGGGACACTGTGAGCTGAAAAAATCACCTTATAACTATCGTCTCCAATCTGATCTAAAATCTTTCGGATTTCATCAGCCCAATAGTGAAGAAGAGAAGGTTCGCGGTACCAGTCCTTGATAATTTGGAACCTAATATGCTCACTTTCTAAAAATTTCTCATATCCCATAACAGAATAGTAAGAATAATGGGGCTCTAAAATCAAGCACAAACATTCTTCAATTCCGTCATTCTCCATCTGTGTAATCACATCTGTAATGAAAGGTCGTGAAAATTTATTGGCAAAGTAAACCGACACTTGTTCTCCAAGAGCAGAAGCAACCAAATCCACTTCTTCTCTAGTTATCCTTTGGAGTGGAGTTCCACCAATTCGGACGTAATTGTCATGTAAAATCTGAATTTCATGTGGTTCAGGACGAACACCACGCCGGATATTCGTGAAAAACTCCGCTACTCCTTCATAGGTAATCTCTTCTGGTGACCCAAAGGTCATCATCAACACAGCTCTTTTACTCATAATTACTCCTTGTTCTATATTTGTTCTATTTTATCATGAAGAGGATTACTTTAGGGAAATTAGTATCAAAATAACTCTTAAAGGTAGACTCTAAGAGTTTAAAAACAAACCTTAATGATGGTGTTGCTGCTCACTTTCTGCCTCCAGCTCTTCGATATTTCGCTTGTGAGTTTGGTGGGTTGCCAAGTCTTCATCAACTTCGATGGTGATATTTTGAAAGCCACTCTCTTTGAGCAAGTCTCGGATAGACTTTTTACAAACCTCCTTATGTTTGACATACTCCAGACAAACATGGACAATAGCATTTTTCTCCAAGCCGTCCATGGTCCAAAGATTAAGCTGATTGATACTAGCAACATTATCCAACTGCTTTAAGTCATTCTTAACTTGCTTGATATCTACCCCTTCTGGCACAGCATCCAGGAAAATCTTGAGCGTGCTCCAAAAACGTGGAATGGCTTTGGACAGAATAAAGAAGGAAATAGCAAGAGACAAGAGGGGATCTAGGATATACCAGTCCGTAAATCGGAGGACAATGGCCATCAGGATGACAACCAACCAACCTAAGGTATCTTCCAAAAAATGCAGGCTGAGAATGGATTCATTCTTGGTCTGCCCCTTGTGAATGACCAGACTCGCCAGCATATTGACACTGATAGCAATAATTCCCAACCAAAGAAGCCCTTCGTCATTGACGGGTTGTGGGTGGAAAAGCTTGCTTACATTTTCTAAAATCACCATACCAGACCCGGTCATCAGAATGACTGCCGTTACTAAAGCCCCTAATAAGCTAAAACGCTTGTAGCCTAGGGTATAGCGACTATCTTCTTCACGATTGGAGATCGTTTCTAGAAATGCCGAGAGGCCAATGGCTAGAGCATCCCCCAAGTCATGGACAGAGTCAGCGAGAACAGCACTGGAACCAAAGATTCCCCCTGCAATAAACTCAACAATGGCAAAGCTTAGATTCAAGAAAAAAGCCAACCAGACTGCATGTTTTGAACTCATTTTTTACCTTCCTTTGGTATAATAGATTCACGAACATCATGTTCAATATCTATTATCCAATACTATCAACAGAAAGGATAGGAGCAAACCGTTCGCTGTGTACGTTACTGAACAGTTTGTTCATAGTGTCCATATGACTGCACAAGATCGTCGCATTACCAAGACTAGAAAAGCCATCTATCAAGCTTTCTTGCACTTACTTAACCAAAAAGATTATGAGGCCATCACCGTTCAGGAGATTATTGACTTGGCTGATGTGGGGCGTTCGACCTTTTACAGCCATTATGAGAGCAAAGAGTTACTACTGGATGAGCTCTGCCAAAAGCTCTTTCACCATTTATTTGAGCGTGCTCAATACCTCTCTCCACAAGACTACCTGGCCCATATCTTTCAACATTTTAAGAAAAATCAAGACCATGTAACCAGTCTCTTGCTTTCAAAAAACGATTATTTTATCCGGCAGCTGCGAAAAGAACTGGAACATGACGTCTATCCAATGGTAGCCGACGAACTGATTCAATCACACCCCAATATTCCTCACTCCTATCTCAAGCACCTGGTTGTCAGCCACTTCATTGAAACTCTCAGCTGGTGGCTAAAAAAGGGTAAGTCCTACACCGAGCAAGAAGTCATCCAGTTTTATTTGGAGATACTGCACGCAAACTCTAAATGAACCTCCTGTTATCTAGAAAGGACTAGCTTTCATGTCTACCTTACAATTTTATTTCCTTTTTCCGAGTTTATTCATGCTTCACGAACTCGAAGAAATCATTTGGATGCCATCTTTTGTCAAAAAACTATCAACCCATTTTCCAGATAATCGAATCCTTTCTTATTACACTCCTTTTACTTTCAATGCTATTGTCTTGGAGCAATTTCTGATCCTACTACTATCACTTTTTCTTAGTTACCAGTTTAACAACTATACTATTTACATAACCATTGTGATTGCTTATATCTACCATGTTTTTGGACATCTGATTCAGACAGTCGTTATTCGAAAATATGTACCGGGATTGCTAACTGGTATTTTTACGAGTTTATTTTCTCTATTCTATCTCAAAAATAACGTACCAATCAATCTTTATTGGTACTCTTTTATCACTTTAATCCTTATCATTGTTAATCTTGTGCTTTCATTCATGGTTCTTCATAAGAAGACTCTCAAACTAAGGTAAGTTAAAGTCTTAAGTTCTTAACACTGTCACATTACATTTACTTTAATTATCCTAGAAAGAAAACAAATATGCCACTTTATTACATTTTCAACATTATTACAGCCTTATTTGCCCTTGCTTTTGCTCTTCTTCATTTATTAGTCAGCTTTTCCGAATTAAAAAAGGGCAAGAAGACCTTTGGAATTTACCTACTTTTTCTAGGAAGTAGCCTTGCGACCTTCTCTCTCATCCTCTACTTCTTATTGCCGATTGTCGCACTATCTCTTTGGCTGATTGGTTGTGGGTTGATTTGCTACGGAGCCTATTGGAATGGCAAGCACAAAGAAAACTTCCATCCAGCCCATCATGTCATTCGGATTGGAATCGCTCTGATTCTTACCATTTTGATAGCCCTCATCTAAGAAAAACTCAAGTTTTCATTGATAAAACTTGAGTTTTTTGGTAGTTACGAAATCAATAAGGAATTAAAAATCTTGCTTTTCTTTAAACATTTTGACCTTTTCTTGGCAGTAATCCATTAATTTCTGTGCTTTTTCAAATGAGTAGCCTTTTTCAGATACAGACTTGACTTTCTTTTCATCAAAATAGTAGCCTGTCAAGCCCCTGACTTCCTCTGATAAGGTGAGATAATAGCCTGTTTCGATTCCCTGATCTAGATCTTTCGAGAGAGATTTCATCAGGCGTCCGAAGAGAGATTTTTTCGTCTTTTCATCACTAGAATTATTCCCTAAGTTAGTCGAGATAAGACTAGGATGATAGGCATTAATAGTGATATTTGAACCTTTTAAAAAGAAATCTCTTGCTAGATAGCGTGTCATCCAAATGGTATAGGGTTTGGAATTATTATAGGCCAACCCTGGATGATAGTTGTTCTCAAATCCAAAGTCCAAATCCTTGACCTTGGCAAAATGATGCATATAGGAAGAGGTATTGATAACAAGGCCATCAGGCAATTTTTCTAACAAGGGGATTAGCTCTGTTATAAAAATATAGGGAACCAGAACGGATAACATAAAAGTTAGTTCGACATTTTCACCACTCGCTTTTCGCTCTTTCCCTGCATACAGACCTGCATTGTTAAATAAGATATCAATCCTTTGAAAGTCTCGCTTGATTTCCTCCACAAATCGATAAACATCATCTAATTTTGAAAAATCAGCCAAGTAGCTAGACACTCTGCCTCCCAAGGAGACTGCCCGAACCTCCTGAGTAGCCAAAATTCCAGCTTTTGAGGATTGCGACCGTGGAGGATGATATGATGGCCTTCACTAGCCGGTTTCTTTGCTAGATGCTTACCGATACGGTCCGTAGCACCTGTTAGATGTAGGAAGTAATAACGATCGTCAAGATATCACAACACTTGTTGTCAATGATAAAAATCAAA
The DNA here is from genome assembly GCA_003521145.1 of Streptococcus sp. Taxonomy (GTDB): domain Bacteria; phylum Bacillota; class Bacilli; order Lactobacillales; family Streptococcaceae; genus Streptococcus. Next base: position 6,919 of record DOTL01000041.1, read on the forward strand.
AAACACTTCAAAATTACATCAAACTCAATCATCGTGAAACTGGTCAGAAGCTTGATTTGACTGACAAAGGCATTATTATCTCAGAGAAATTGGCGAACCTAGCTGGTGTTTCTGTAGGTGATGAAGTAACCGTTCAAAATAGCCAGGACAAGGACATCAAACTCAAAGTTACTGGTATTTCTGAGATGTACATGGGGCACTTCATCTTTATGAACGAATCTACTTATAAGGATGCTTTCGGAAAAGAGGCTAGCCAAAATGCTACGATACTTACACTGAAAGATCATTCAGACAAAAATGTTGAGCAAACAGCCAGTCGATTTATGGCTCTTGATGGTGTAAAAGGGGATGTCCAAAATACTACTCTAAAGGCACAAATCAAGACCATCGTCAACTCACTTAGCCGTGTTATGGGAGTGTTGATTGGTGTTTCTATTCTTCTTGCTTTCGTTGTTCTCTTCAATTTAACGAATATCAATGTGGTAGAGCGTATCCGCGAATTATCAACCATTAAGGTTCTAGGTTTCTTTAATAAAGAAGTGACGCTCTACATCTATCGAGAAACAATTTATCTTTCTATCATCGGTATCTTGGTGGGATTCGGACTTGGTTTGGGACTGCATCAATACATGGTAGATGTTATCCCACCTGAAAATATCATGTTCAATACAAGTCTTGGTTGGCTCATCTACGCTGTTCCAACACTAGTAATCATTATCATTCTGACAGGTCTGGGTATCTTTGTGAACCAACACCTTAAGAAAGTCAATATGCTCGAGGCTCTAAAATCTGTTGAGTAAGATATGCTATAACTTAATAAATAAAACGGAAGAGTTAGGACCACTTCGTCGTTTTAAAACAAGATACTCCCCTATGTCGAATAGGGGAGTATCTTATTTATATGCTTATTCAGCCTTAGTAATATCTTCACGTATTTCATCAACATTGAATTTAGCAAAGAGATATTGACGGTCTTGAACTGGGAAGCGTTGATCGAGTTGGTCAACTGGTCCAACTTCAATAATACCATTCTCGATAACAAAATCCATAACGTGACCACCGAATGTCAAGTCATCTGAAATAAAATGGAGATGGTAACCAGCAACACTCACACCGTGGAACATTTCAGGTGTCCAGATACCAACGATTGTACCTGAAATATCATCTACCTCATACTCAGGTTGGCGAGTTGCAACATCAGCAAACTTAATGTCCGCATTTGATTTTGGAATCATGCGCACGTGCATGTGTTTAAAATGACCTTTGATTTTGATTGAACGGAAAAGATTGACCCCATCATAGTATGATTCAATACGATCCTCAAGTTCTTTATCAGTCATTTCATAACGTTGACGGAAGATAACTTCAGCTTGGTGAGGTACGACTGCTGCATAGGGAACCTTTTCATCAGGAGAAACTTCTACCACTTCGACTTTACCTTCAGAGCCTTTAGCTTGATAGGCTTTACCTTCAAGAACAATCAACTCACCATCGATAGAATCTAATGTTCCGAGACCCAGGTCTCCATGCTCTAACAACTCTCCAACGGTTAAAGTACCTCCATAAAGCCCAGCCATCAAGGCTCCCAAAGTATTATATTGAAATAATTTTATGGCTTCAGACATGTCTACACCCTCTTTTTAGTAAAATTCATCTGGCAAAATAGTTTCGCCGAGTTTAATGTTATCTTTATAGTCAATTGGAACATCAATAAGGACTGGTCCATCTACAGCCTGAGTCAAAGCCTCTTGAAGCAAGCTAGCAAACGCTGCTTTACTTGTTGCACGATAACCTTTGGCTCCAAAGCTCTCAGCATATTTTATAAAATCTACAGGACCAAAGTCAACCCCAGATGAACGACCGTACTTCATTTCTTCCTGAAATTCCACCATATTGTAATGACCATCGTTCCAGATAATATGGACAATTGGCAATTTCAAACGAACTGCTGTTTCCAATTCTTGTGCTGAGAAGAGGAAACCACCATCACCAGAAACAGAAATCACTTTTGTCTTAGGACGAACCAAAGCTGCAGAGATAGCCCATGGAAGAGCAACACCTAGCGTTTGCATCCCATTTGAGAAAAGCAAATGACGTGGTTCATACGATTTGAAATAACGTGCCATCCAAATATAGTGACTACCAACATCAACCGTAACAGTCATATCATCATCTGTTTGTTCTTGCAAAACTTCGATTAAATCTAGCGGATGCACCGTACCTTCATCAGGCTGACGGTCAAACTTAACATCCTCAACAACATTGTTTTTCAAACCTTTAAGATATTCAACCGAACCTTCAGGCAATTCATAACCTTGAATAGCGGGCAAAAGCAAGTTTAAGCTCGCTTCTACATTACCAATCAATTCACGTTCCGGTTGGAAGTAAGTGTCCACCTCGGCCGGCTCAACATCAATAACGATGATACGTGCTGAAATTTCAGCATTCCAGTTACGTGCTTCATATTCGATTGGGTCATAACCAATGGCAATAACTAAGTCGGATTTCTTAAGCAACATGTCTCCGGGTTGGTTACGGAAAAGACCTACACGACCAAAGAAAGTATCTTCTTCAAGGTCACGTGACACGATACCGGCACCTTGGAAAGTTTCAACAACTGGCAATTTAACATGCTTCAAAATTTGGCGAATAGAGTAAGTTACGGCTTCTGATGAGGCACCATTCCCCAAAAGAAAGACTGGCAACACTGCATTTTTAATGGCTTGTGCGAGATAGTTAATATCAGAAACAGATGCTGAACCAAGTTTTGGATCTGTCATAGGCTTAATAGCCTTAACACTGACCGGAGCATCCGTCACGTCTTGAGGAATTGAAATGAAGCTTGCACCTGGTTTCCCTGACTTAGCGTGACGATAGGCATTAGCAACCGTTTCAGAAAGGGTGTTAGCATCATGTACTTCAGCAGCATATTTGGTAATTGGCTCAAGCATAGCAACGTTATTCATTGATTGGTGGGCACGTTTCAAGAGATCTGCACGCTTAACCTGACCACCAATAGCAAGAACAGGGTCTCCTTCATCCGTCGCTGTTACCAAACCAGTAGCCAAATTGGAGACACCTGGACCAGATGTTACCAATACTACACCTGGTTTCCCAGTAATACGTCCAACACCTTGAGCCATAAAAGCAGCATTTTGCTCATGACGGGCAACAATCAATTCAGGTCCCTTATCTTCCAAGGTATCAAAAACCCTATCGATTTTTGCACCTGGAATCCCAAAGACATACTCAACATCATGGTTGATCAAACTATCAACCACTAAATCTGCACCATACAATTGCTTTTCTTCTGACATGAACACAGTCCTTCTGGCCCTAAAATGGTAGAGCCAACTTTCCTTTCAAGTATAAGTCACAAAGTGTCAAAGTCTGCTCATTTTTTCACAAAGTTTCATCACTTCACAATTCTTTTATCATTATAGCACAGTTTTTAGACAATCTTGTGAAAAAAAGATTGTGAAATTTTGAACTTCTAGCACAAAAAGAAACACCTGGTAACAATCAGATGTTTATGTATTTTTTACCTTAGCAAACTCTCGATTAAGATAATTTTGCAAGCCTTCAAAAATCTCTAGTAACTGGAGATAATTAGACAAACTTGAGCGACCAGGGATATCTATCACATCCAAAGAAATGCGGTCCAAGTCCCTTTCGTAAAGAATACGGAAGGATACAACTGCTTGATCAGAAAAATAATTCTCCCCTGACATAATGTAGCACTCATAAATGATGCCAACAGGATTCGCAACCTTCAACTCAATACGAACTGCGCCTAAGACCAAGGCATCCACTTGCTGAAAACGTTCCAGAATAGCCTGTCGCTGACCAGGAATAAAACTCGTGATATCCATAGTGGGCCCTCCTAACATTCCTTTTTGTCTTATTATAGCCTAAAGCAGAGAAAAATGCTTGTGTAGGGTTTGTAGAAAGCCACATAGACATTCAAGAATACTTAGTCAACCCCTTTGTAGTCTCTAAAGTCTGACTTATTACTGGAATCATAATCATGTTTATCCACCCAATCCTTTATATCAGCAAATGAATGAATGTCTTTCTTAATACCAGCACTTTCCTCCACAGAAACTACAATCGTATCTACTCCATTTGTTCCCAACCAATGTAAGATATCATTTGTTTGCTGCTCAGGAGAAAAATAGATTTGTGATTGGGTTTCGTACTCTCTATCTCTATAAGACTCATATTGAGCCAATTTCTTTTTATAGACATTATATTCCCTATCGTAATCCTTTTTAACTTTTTCACGTGCTTTTTCGTAAGCTCGATAGTCTTTCTGATAGTCTTGTTGAGCCTTTCTGTTAAGAATCTCACTCAAACTTAAAGTTTTAACAGGAAAAATAGAATCAGGAAAAACATTAAATTCTGGAACTTTCTTTGGCTCGCTTGGTTTATCAGGTCCTTTCCTTTTTACTGGCTCAGTTGGACCATATGGGAAATCTCCTTTCTTGCCTTGACGGGTCAATACTTTAAATTTCTTTATTATATTACCATTTGTTGGTGTCTGATTTACAGCTTCTTCGTAAATATGTTTGACTTCGAGATTGTCATTAAGTAGATTAATCTGATTCTCCTCTTTGGAAATGTCTACATTATCAATTTCAATGATTACGTTTAGCTGAGCAGATAAATAGCTGTCCTTTGGGGCTGGTGACTTCCTTAAAATCCTTGACTTTATTCAAATATGGAGTCAGATTAATAATTTTCTTTTTGAAATCTTTGTTAACATCATAAACTACCAAATGCGCTTGATGCAGATTACTCATGGTATCGTAAAAGCGAACAAAATGATTTCTTCCAATAATCTCAGTAGCTACGTTATCTTAAGAATTATAGTAAGTGGGTTCTTCCTGACTAATAGCAACATACTGATGGTGACTACCAAAAATCTCATTGTCAGTTACCTTATCGGCTTTTAAGGCAGCATGTAATTCCTCCACAGCTTTTTCATGAAATTCATGTTTGACATAAGCAATTCCTAAATGTAAAAGTGCGAGTAAAGTCGCAGTATAGATCCTTCCACGCTTTGAAAAGGGAAATTTTAAAATCTTCTTAATCATAACTTTTTTACAAAAATAGCCAGAACAACACATTCTGACTATTACTCTTATTTCTCATCTTCGTCCATAGAAAGTACTGACAAGAAGGCTTCTTGTGGTACTTCAACAGAACCGATAGCTTTCATACGTTTCTTACCGGCTTTTTGTTTTTCGAGGAGTTTACGTTTACGTGAAACGTCACCACCGTAACACTTAGCCAAGACGTTTTTACGAAGGGCTTTGATGTCTGTACGGGCAACGATTTTTTGACCGATAGCCGCTTGGATAGGCACTTCGAATTGTTGACGTGGAATGATTTTCTTAAGCTTATCAACAATAAGTTTCCCACGCTCATAGGCAAATTCCTTGTGAACGATGAAACTTAAGGCATCGACCTTGTCACCATTAAGGAGAATATCCATTTTCAACAATTGTGAACGGCGGTATTCTGACATTTCATAGTCAAAGCTTGCATAACCACGTGTAGATGATTTCAATTTATCAAAGAAATCAAAGACAATTTCAGCAAGTGGAATTTGATAGATAACGTTCACACGATTATCATCAATGTATTCCATGGTCTCAAAATCACCACGTTTACGTTGTGCCAATTCCATAACCGCACCAACATACTCTTGAGGAACCATGATTTGAGCTTTAACATAAGGCTCTTCGATGGCATCTATCCGTGTAGGATCTGGGAACTCAGAAGGGTTAGACACTTCAAGCATCTCACCGTCAGTAGTGTTAACATGGTAAACTACCGATGGTGCCGTCATGATGAGATCAATGTTAAATTCACGTTCCAAACGTTCTTGGATAACATCCATGTGAAGAAGACCCAAGAAACCACAACGGAAACCGAAACCAAGGGCTTGAGACGTTTCAGGCTCAAATTGAAGACTGGCATCATTCAACTGGAGCTTTTCAAGAGCCTCACGAAAGTCATTGTATTTATTAGACTCAATTGGATAAAGACCGGCGAAGACCATTGGATTCATTTCCTTATAGCCATGGAGTGGCTCTGTTGCTGGATTATCTGCAAGTGTTACTGTATCACCGACACGGGTATCCGCAACAGTCTTGATTGAGGCCGCGATATAACCAACATCACCTGTCGCAAGGTAGTCACGGCCAACAGCTTTAGGCGTGAAGATACCAACCTCAGTAACATCAAAGGTCTTACCATTAGACATCATTTGGATCTTATCGCCCGGTTTAACCATTCCGTTAACCACACGCACTTGAAGGATAACACCACGGTAAGCATCATAAACAGAGTCAAAGATAAGGGCTTGGAGAGGCGCTTCGACATCACCTTGAGGTGCAGGAACTTTCTCAACGATTTGTTCGAGAATGTCTTCGATACCGATGCCAGCTTTAGCTGATGCAAGTACGGCTTCAGAAGCATCTAGTCCGATAACATCTTCAACCTCTGTACGCACACGTTCAGGATCTGCAGCTGGAAGGTCGATTTTATTGATAACTGGTAAGATTTCCAAGTCATTATCTAGTGCTAGGTATACATTGGCAAGTGTTTGCGCTTCAATCCCTTGAGCAGCGTCCACTACCAAGATAGCACCCTCACAAGCAGCAAGTGAACGTGACACTTCATAAGTAAAGTCCACGTGTCCTGGTGTGTCGATAAGGTGGAAAATATATGTTTCCCCATCTTTAGCTGTATAGTTAAGCTCAATAGCATTTAGTTTGATAGTGATACCACGTTCACGCTCGAGGTCCATACTATCAAGGAGTTGCGCCTGCATCTCACGACTTGATACTGTCTCAGTCTTTTCCAAAATACGGTCAGCAAGGGTTGATTTACCGTGGTCAATATGGGCAATAATAGAGAAGTTACGAATCTTCTCCTGTCGTTGTTTTAATTCTTCAATATTTGGCATTTTTATCTTTCCTAGTTCTTACTTGAGATTAAAAAAACTAATCGTTACCTTCTATTATACAAAAAAGACAGGCTTTTGCCTATCTCTAATATCTGCTTTCTGACCGCATTTAGTCCTTCTTACTTCTTAAAAATATCGTTGTAGTGCTTATTAATAATTGCCGACCGCTTGTTCTCTGTAGAACTACTTGAAAATGGAGCTAAACCGAAGGCTAGTACAACAATTCCCAATAGAATGAGACTAAAAAATGGGTGCTCTATAATATAGTGTAAAATGTCCGACATAGAAGACTCCTTTTAAAGCATAATTAATTAAGATTGTATTATCAGAAATATTATTTTTTATCAAGCAAAAAAAGAGAGCCTTTCGCTCTCCTTTAATCTTAATAGAATTGCATCCCACCATCAACGATGATTGTTTGACCTATGATGTAGTTTGAATCAGGTCAAGAAAGGAATCTAACTGCTGCTGTCACATCATCAGGTTCTGACAAACGTTTAAGGGTAATATCTTTAGCAAATGTTTGCATACCCCATTCGTAATCTTTACCAGCATTTTTACCAACTTCGTGAGCAATATCAAACATCATTGGAGTCTTAACAATACCTGGTGCATAAGCATTGACAGTAATGCCTGAATCAGCCAAGTCACGCGTTAAAGTTTGAGTGATACCACGCACTACGAATTTAGTACCACCATATACAAGTCAAGTTAGGGTTACCTACGACACCCGCTTGTGAAGTCACATTGATGATTTTACCACCATGTCCAAGTGCTTTAAATTGTGCTTGTACAGCTTGAGCACCCTAGATAACACTACCGACATTTATGTTAAAGGTACGTTGGAACTGTTCTTCAGTAATAGTATCAAGTGGTGTTGGTGGTGCCACACCGGCATTATTAACAACAACATTCAAGTCACCAAAGTAATCAACAACTTTTTGGAAAGCAGCTGCTACTTCAGCTTGTTTAGATACATCAGCTACAACCGCAAATGCTTTTTCTGCTGACAATTCAGCAACTGCTTTTTCTGCAGTTTCAGCGTTGTAGTGCAATACTCCGACTTTAAAACCATCTTCAACCAAACGTTTTGCAATCACAAAACCAATACCTTGACCAGCACCTGTAACAATAGCAACTTTTGACATACGAAATCCTCCTCTACCAATTAGAGTCACTGGCTTAATACCGAGCCTTATCTCAATTGGAATACGCTAAGTTAGTCAAATTCTGGCAAAGTCATTTTCATAGGCTTTGTCTTAACTCAATTAAAATTCTTCTCCTTTATGAAAACGTTATCAAATAATTATCAAGCTTTTCTGAAAACAAACAAGACCACCTTAAGGTGACCTTATTTCTATTATTCTTCAAATTCAAAGCCTAGTGCTTCCATACCGTCCAAGCCACCTAGATTAGTAACCTTGGTATAGCCTCGTTCTTTAAGGACTGATGCAGCAAATTCTGCACGAGGCCCCATTTTACAATAGAGGTAAATTGAAGCGTCTTTTTCAGCTGGAATCTCAGCAGAAAAAAATTGTGTATGAGGAATCAAGAGAGCATCTTTTACATGACCTGCTGAATACTCTTCTGGACTTCTAACATCAATTAACAGTCCATCCTTGGCTAAATCAGACTGAATCTGTGCTAAATCCATCTTACTCACCAAACCAAATCTGAATTTCTCGAGCGGCAGCTTCTTCTGAATCAGAGCCATGAACGATATTTGGAATCATGTCACCATATGGTGCTGTTGCAAAGTCTCCACGAATCGTCCCAGGAGCTGCATCCCCAGGATTAGTTGCTCCCATCATATCACGCCATGACTTGATAACACCAGGGCCAGACATAATACCAATAACAGATGGACCACTCATCATGAATTCTGCAATGCTAGGGAAAAAAGGTTTATCAACCAATTGAGCATAATGTTCTCTAAGACGTTCTTCGTCAAGTGTCAGCATTTCAATTCGTTCAATAATGAAACCACGACGTTCAATACGATCAATCACTTGTCCCATCAAGTATCGTTTTACAGCATCTGGTTTAATAATAAAAAATGTTTTTTGCATGTTCTCAACCTTCATTATTTTCTTTTTATTTTACCATAGGAAGTATCATTTTGCAGGCAAAACCTTATATAGTCTTAAACTATACCCTCAGAAAGAAAATAACTATTTTCAATTGAAATAAATAAAAAATATTATAGATGTAAAATCTTAATTTGAGGTGAATCTTATGACAATATCTAAGTTACAATTAGTTAGTTCTCTCCTTCGTCCTGCGGATCTCCGTAAATACAAGGACGAAATTGAGCACCGTGACGACATCCAGTATCCTTTCTACGATGTCCTTCCTGGTTATCAAGAAACTGAAACTGCTGATATCAAACAAATTATAGCTGACCAAAAAGCTAACGGTATTGACATTCTTACTGATGGTGAGTTTGGTCGTTCTATATGGCACTTGGACTTTGTCTGGGGTCTCAAGGGTATTGAACGCTAAATTGCTGAGCACGGTTATACATTTAAAGACCACGACGGCGGACAATATGAGACTCGTAAAGACATTGGTATTCGTATCACTGGACCACTCTCAGGTAAAAACCACCATTAGCTAGATATCTATAAATTGGTTAAGGCTGAAGCTGCTGATGAAGATACCAAACAAACTATCTGGTGACCTTGCCCACGCCTACACTGAACTTGCTATCTTTGACCGTTTGGCCGGTCCTGGACAAGTCTATGAAACAAATGAAGACCTCAAAAAAGGTTTGATTAATGCCTATAAAGAATTCTTGGAAGAATACAAGGCTGTCGGTGGAAAAATTGTTCAATTTGATACTGTCTCTGGGAACTTTTTGACCCATCAAACCCAGCAAGTTACTTTGCGGAAGGTAATTCTGATTTGGCAGAATTAGCTGATGAGTTTGTAGCTATCAATAATGAGGTTGTAGACTATGCTCACGAAATTGGTTTAACGGTTTGGACACACAACTGTCGTGGAAACTATTAAAGCCGTTCTGCTGCCGAAGGAACTTATGAAGCCATTGCTAAGAAGTTCTTGGTAGAGCAACACTATGATTGTTTCTTCCTTGAATGGGACAGCGTGGTACAGCTGGTGAAATCAAGGCTCTCGAAGCCCTCAAAGATAGCAAAGCTGAAGTCGTACTAGGACTTCTGTCATATAAAACAACTGAACTTGATGACGAAGAACGTGTTCTTGACTTGCTTGAAAAAGCTAGTCAAATCCTTCCTAAAGAACGTCTCTTCCTTTCTCACCAATGTGGTTTTGCCTCATGTGACCCAGGTAATGAGTTGGCAACACCACAACAATGGGCTAAAATTAAACAAGGTCAAGATATCGCTAAGAAATTCTTTGGTTAATTGAATACTTTTAGATCTGAAAAATACCTTACCGAATTCGGTAAGGTATTTTTATGTTGTCTAAGCTTGAATAAAAGGTTGTAAATCTTTAAGAGCACGCTCAGCAATTTTTTCATAGCGCTCTTTCTTGTCACGAATACGTGACCCTTCCAACTCTTTGATAATACCAAAGTTAATATTCATTGGTTGGAAATGTTTGCTTTCAGCATGCGTCACATAATATGGGAGACTTCCGATAGCTGTTGTATGAGGGAAAATAAGTTCCTCTTCACCCTTAAAGAGACGGGCTGCGTTGATTCCAGCAACCAAACCTGAGGCCGCTGATTCAACATAACCTTCAACACCAGTCATTTGTCCCGCAAAGAACAAATTAGGGTCTGATTTTGATTGGAAAGTCTGCTTAAGCAAGTTTGGCGAATCCATGTAAGAGTTGCGGTGCATAACCCCATAACGTACAAATTCAGCATTTTCAAGACCTGGAATCATTTGGAAGACACGCTTTTGCTCCCCCCATTTGAGGTGGGTTTGGAAACCAACGATATTATAGAGGCTACCAGCCGCATTGTCCTGACGAAGCTGAACAACCGCATAAGGGGTCTTAAAGTCGCTGTCACGTGGCCCTTTGTAATCCTCAGGATACTCCAAACCAACCGGTTTCATAGGACCATAGAGCATTGTCTTGATACCACGTTTAGCCATGACCTCGATAGGCATACACCCTTCGAAATACTTTTCTTTCTCAAAGGAATTCAAAGGAGCTTCTTCAGCTGTTGTCAAAGCCTCATGGAAAGCCATGAACTCTTCCTTAGTCATTGGACAGTTTAGATAAGCTGCTTCACCCTTGTCATAGCGTGACTTAAGGTAAACCTTGTTCATGTCGATAGTCGCTTTATCAACGATTGGTGCAGCGGCATCATAGAAATAAAAGTCATCACCACCGTTAAGTTCATGGATTTTTTCAGCTAAAGCATCAGAAGTCAAAGGACCTGAAGCAATAACTGTAATGGCATCATCAGGAATCTCTGTGATTTCTTCACGGATAACTTCAATTAGTGGATGATTTTCAATTTCTGCTGTCACTGCTTCTGCATAACCTTCACGGTCCACCGCCATGGCACCACCAGCTGGCACACGGTGAGCTTCTCCATTTCGCATAATAATAGAGTCCAAGCGACGCATTTCTTCTTTAAGAAGCCCAACAGCATTGGTCAAACTATCACCACGGAAAGAGTTAGAACAAACTAATTCTGCAAAATTTGTTGTCTTATGCTGTGGTGTTGCTTTGACCCCACGCATTTCATAAAGTTTTACTGGAATACCACGTTTGGCAATCTGATAAGCCGCCTCGGATCCGGCCAAACCAGCTCCAATCACGTTAATAAAATCTGCTTTTGATTGAGACATGACACTAATACCTCTTGGGGAACAAGATGAAATCCTGCTCCCACAAATCTTTCTTCATTTTTACTCTTAGTAGTATAGCAAAAAACTCCTCATCTGGCGACTAGGAGTAATTTGTATTTAAAGGGGTAAAATGATAGTCACTTTAGCACTACCCGTGCCATTGTCATTTGCAAGAGAAAGACTACCATAGTGTAAACGAATAATATCATTGGCAATAGTCAAGCCAAGACCACTGTGATTGCGGCTCTGTCTACTTTTATCCTCTTGATAAAAGAGCTGAGTGGCCTTTTCAATTGATTCAAGGGAAAATCCGGGACCAGAATCAAGGCAGATAAACTTGAATTCATCATCTTCTACCCTAGCAGTTAAGAGCAGCTGACTACCACTAGACGTATGCTCTACCGCATTCGAAACGATATTCATAAAAGCTCGATTCAATAAGGACCTGTCCCAATTGCCTATGAATTCTTTCTCAATTTCCTTCTTGTCAAATACCACATTGATTTGTTTTGTTTGAGCTAATGACAAGGTTTGGTCGTAAATGTATTCAACAAATTCCTTAACTGGAACTTCTTCAAGCGTCAGGGTCTTCTTCAAACTCATTTTGTTGAGTTCTGACAACTCTTTTACATAAGCATCAACCTGTGCAATTCCTTTTTGAAAATGCTCTAACAAGTCCATTTGATTTTCATCCAAGGACGTCATAGCTAAGAGTTCCGCATTTCCACGAGCAACTGTTAGGGGCGTCTTTAAGTCATGTGTCAGGGCAGAAATCTGATTTTGTTTATCTTGCTCTGCCTTCCAATTTTCCATCAAAGACTCACGAAGTGCTACACGCATATGATCCAAACCACTTAACACTTGATTAAATTCCTTAATTGTAGACTGAGAAGTTTGAAAATCCAAATCTTGTTGGGAAATTTTTTCACTAGCTCTCAGTATCGGTCTAAGCTGCTGGCGTAACCTACTTGTGTATAAGAGTGTTAGAGCCATAAATATAAGGATGACCGACACCATCATTGAGCTAATCATCAATAAATCAGCATTGGGAAAATGCTGATTCATCCACTCATTACGGTACCGAGGTGATAGTTGATAATTGACAATGACTATGCCATCTGACCGTTCAAAAGACTGAAAATAGCCGTATCTTCCACCGTGAGCATTCTTGAATTGGTAATTTAGTAAGGATTCTTCCTGCAAGTTAACTGGTATGTTAGACTTCTTAAGCTTAAAATCTCTAGTCAAAAAGACATAGCGAGTACCATCGGGCAAGACATCTGGATTAAAGACCTTAGAAGTTTCAATATCATTCCTGACAGCAGACAAATCACTTTCTACCCGATTTGCTGGAATCACAACGCCAAAACGATAAGACAAGCTGAACAAAGACAAAATAAGTAGGCCACAGATTGCTGATAGAACTGTAAGACTGACGACATAAGATAACAAAATTGTTCTTAGAGAGTGTTCTCGTTTTTTAATTAATGCCACTTGTAACCAATCCCCCAGACTGTTTCAATAGGATTTTGCCCAACATCTTTGAGCTTTGCACGGATATTTTTAATATGTTCAGCCACTGCTGTTGGACTTCCTTTATCCTTATAGCCGTACAAATGCGTGTAAATTTGCTCTTTGGAAAATACTTGGCCCTTATTTTCAGCCAGAAACTGACAAATACCATATTCCGACTTAGTCAAATCTAACAAGTGATTCTCAACATAAAGCTCCTGAGCCGACAAATCAAACTGAAAATCTCCAAGTGAAAGCTTATGGTGACGTTCACGATTTTCACGTCTCAAGTGAGCCGCAACACGCGCCTGGAGTTCTTTAACACTAAATGGTTTGCAAATATAATCATCCGCTCCATAGCTCAACCCCTGAACGATATCTCCCTCTTGCGTTCTCGCTGTAATAAAGAGGATAGGACAATCCACCTGTTCCCGAATGTCATTACAAAACTGGAGACCGTTAACATCAGGCATCATAATATCCAGCAATATCAAGTCAAACCGTGACAACGAGTTCTTATCCAAATCTAAAACACTTGTAAACCCCGTCACCTTATGATTTTGAAGCTCTAGAGCCTTTACAACCAATTGAACAATATCTTCCTGATCATCAACAACAAGTATCTGAGCCATGACCTCTCCTTTCATACAAAGTTACCCTTATCATATCATCTATAGAGGAGAACTGACAAGGCGTAGAGGAGATAAATATGAGTAGGGTAAAAGACATAGAACAAATATTTTGACCCGTTCCCTCTTTGACCGTTATAACAAAGCATTAAGGGAGATGCAAATATTTCCATCCATTCAATGTATTTAAACATTAAATCGTGAAAAGAAGGTCTACTTAGAACAATCCCCATTAGTACCCAAACAAAACTAACACTCACAAAAGCAAGCACTTCTTTCTTAAGATTCTTGTGACAAAGATACATAGCGATACCAGTCAAAAGTAACCACGTTCCTCCATCACTGATTAATGTATGAACTGGCAATACTGTAAAATTGAGTAAATTTAGCAGAAAACCTAACATATGTTTGTTCACACTTAGCAGATAAAATGGGAACATTAGCAATGGGAGTAATATTGGGAAAAGTAGGGTTGGGATTCCTTTAAGGTATTTCTTTTCTTGAATCCAAGCAATACCTTGAAGAGCAACAAGCAAGATAGCGAATGATGACAGCATCATATTTTGTGGAAAGAAACCATCTGGTCTCACAAGAGAATGTAGAAAATTATAAAATCCAAACTGAATCAATCCCATCAAAATCGCTAAAGCATAAATCTTTAGGAAGTATTTTTTTCGATTATGTGTATGAACAAAACCTTCAATCACAGCAAAAAGGAACAAGGGGGCCGCTAATCTCCCAATCATAGTAAACAAAATTGGTATTTTTCCTGTATAATCAAAAAAGTAATGAATATGGTCAAATACCATAGTAATTAAGGCTATATATTTGAGCTGGAAACCTGATAGACTTAAACGTTTCATAATAACTCTCCTTTCTTTCAACCTCAGTATAAAAAACAAATTTAAGGAAAGTATCAGTTTTTCTGATAAAATATAAAAAAGCTATCTCAAGACTTAACGGCTCTATAATTTCTGTAGTGGGTAAAACCACTGTAGAGATTATAGAGCTTTTTGAGTCTACACAAAAAGTCCCATAAGAACTATAATGAAAAGCGACAAAACTACCATTAGGAAGAACTTATGAGACCTATTAAGAATACCACA
>DOTL01000050.1:0-2951 GCA_003521145.1 Streptococcus sp.
GCTAGGAAGTTAAGTAGTTCTGTGGTAAACTGAGTCATAGGAATAAATCTCTTTCTAGTAATGTTTTGCAACTCTACTATAACGGATTTATTCCTTTTTGTGTTTACACAACTTATTTTACACTACCATAATTTCGAATAAAATAACAATACATTATATTGACACGTATAAGCTACGGTGATAATATTGCAGTATCTATAACCAAGGAGAGACTAATGAAATCTGTTTATAAAGTTGTTAAAAAAGATATCCTAGTATATTCAATACTTACTATCCTATTGTCTATTGCAATGGTAAGTGAAGCCTATTGGATGCAACTAATCATTGACTCTATCAAACTTGGAGTGGGGCGCTATGTTGTTACATCTATTTTTGTAGTTGTTTTCTTGTTGATTCAAACACTTATCTACTATTTTCAACAATCACTGACAGCAATCATTAGTAAGAAATCTGCATATGCTTATAGGAATGTTATTTTCCAAGGTATTCAGAAAACACCTTTAGAGTTACTCACAGGAAATAAAAATGACAAACTTCTAGCCTCATTAACTACCCAAATAGATCAAATTGAATTTAATTATTTTTATTCCATATATTGGGGTGGCTATTTAATCTGCCAATTAATTATTGCTATAATTGTTTCTCTTTATCTTAATCCTTTATTAGCAGCTTTAACTCTGATTTTAAGCTTACCAAATCTTTTTGTAGCTATACTCTTTAAAGCTCCTTTAGAAAAGAAACAAGAAGAGTTAATTGACACTACTAATACTTCAGTATCAGCTATTCAAGATCTTATCGAAGGTATACCTGATTGGAGAATTGCCAACAAGAGTTTTGACATTAATAGAGTCTTTGATATTCAAACTTTAAAGTTACTTAAACGCCAAACAAATGTTGAAAGATCTCAATATGTTGTTGTCAGTTTAAATCAGCTGTTTTCAAATGTTCTTTATTTCGGTAGTTGGATTATTGGGGGACTATTAATCATAAATAGTCAACTGACATTAGGGAGTTTAATAGCATTCTCACAATTATTAGTCAGTATTTCTTACCCAATATATGCTTCTTCTGATTTGTTAGCTAAATTCATTAGCGGTAAGAAGACTATAGAGACTCTTTCTAATGAATTTCAAGTTGCAGATGAAAATCTTAATACTCTGGAACATATTGAAGTTATTTCATTCGATAATTTTCGTATTAACAATAATTTGAAATCTCAACCCTTTAATGGGCAGTTTTATAAACATAAGAAGTATCTATTAAAGGGGAAGAGTGGAACAGGTAAAACCACGCTATTAAAAGCAATCCTACGAGAGTATAACGATTATACTGGAACAGTTAAAATAAATGGTATTGATGTTAAAAGTATCAAAGAAAGTAGTATCTTTGATAATGTAGCTTATGTACCCCAACACCCCCATATGTTCAATGCAAGACTTCTTGATAATCTTACTCTATTTTCTGAAGATGTTTCAGAAGAGGAACTGTTTGAGACATTGAAATTTGTAGAATTATCTAAGTGGGCTAATAGAGAGTCTTTAGAGTTAATGCTTTCAAATGATGCCATAAAACTTTCAGGTGGAGAAGCAAAGAGAGTTGCTTTGGCAAGAGCCGTATTGATGAAGACGGATATCTTATTTTTAGACGAATTTTCTTCTGGTATTGACCTTGAAACCTTATCAAAAATAGAGAATCGACTTTTACAAACGAGTAAATTAATTATTTACATCACACATGTAGACACCGATAGAATTAACCAACAATTTGATGAAATAATAGATTTGAATGAGTACATAGACTTATAAATCGATGACGCTCTCAAAAACTCAACTTGATATATTCTATGACACTATTAGCTAGTCTAGCCCTGGTCGCATGGTTGAAGAAAAAATAAAAAAAGCTTGAAGCATGGTCACTAGAAAGGTGACTAAACTACTTCAGGCTTTTAGTTTTCTTCGTCAGGTCTATATTCAAGAATATCTCCTGGTTGACATTCTAACTCCTTACAAATAGCGTTCAGTGTTGTAAAACGGATTGCCTTGGCCTTGCCTGTCTTAAGAACTGAGAGATTGGCTGGGGTTAATACCAATCCGTTCTGCAAGCTCACCCGAGCGCATCTTCTTCTTGGCAAGTTCAACGTACAAATTGACAATAATCATAGGCCCCTCCTAAATCGTGTACTCATTTTCCTCAGCAATGGCATTAGCCTTAGTCAAAATCATAGCAACAGCATAGAGGACAAAGCTAACTAGCAAATAACTGATATTAAAGAAACTATAACTCTGGTTGCCTGTTCCAAACGTAAAAATACCATTATTGATAAAGGGTCCCAAGAACGAGCAAATGCGCTGACCAACGAACGAAACTAGGATTTTTAGCGATGAAAATATCAGAACGATAAAGATTAATCAGAAAGGCACGTAGACACAACAAGAAACCTATGTTGACTACCATACGAAGCAAATCAATGGTTGCTGCAAAAAGCGTCAGACTAGTGCTACTACTTTTCACGGTAACTCCCGAACCGAGAAGCATACGCAAACCTTGTTGTAAGAGTCCTTCATGACCAGTCAGGATAAAGGCATCATTAAGAATGGTAATAACAAGACTTAAAAAGCCCGCAAAAAGAAGGGCATTAACGAACAGGATAACACTACGCAGACGTTTCTGTTCTTGCGTTTCTTGACGATTTTTAGCACTTTTGGCAGATCCCCAACCATAATAACTAGATCCAGTCAAGGCTAGGATGATTAAAAAATAAAATAAGATAGTTGTCATGTGTTAACTCGATTGTAAATTCATTGGATTTCTTTGAGCATAGACTAGAAAAAACCAAGGTGCCTCTAGGAGCCCTTGACCTTATACTAAATCATTAGCTAACTATTAACAATATTAATTATATCGAATATCAATATAAAATACTAGTTTATAGGAATAAATCTCTTTCTAGT
>DOTL01000050.1:2964-12469 GCA_003521145.1 Streptococcus sp.
TGTTTACACAACTTATTTTACACCACCGATTTCTTGGGGAAGCTAATCAACATAACAAGATATTTAATTAGTCAATTTAATCTACTCTTTAATAATATTGATTTTACTTAATGTTTATTTAGGATAATCTTGTTATTTCTTATATTTTTTGAAATCTTTAATAATCCTCAAAAGAGATTCTGATGAGAGTTAGGTTATAACTCAATGGGAAGGAAGGCATAGCTTTCAAAGAACTTTCTTAAGACTAATGATTAGAATGGGTAGAGAGTGTAGTTAAGGGGACACTCTTAAAAGTGAGGAGAAGTTTATGAATATTTTGATACTTGGTAATACTGCGGATTAACAAACGATTTCATTTTAAAAATGCTTCCTAATCAGGCGGTCTTTATTTTTGGTCATACAGGTGTAAAGAACTCTCGTAAAAATAAACTCACCGTTTGGAGGCTACAAATAAGTCAGTCACCATTACATTAAAATAAGGCAAAATAGGGGAAAATACCGATGAAGATATGTTTAATTCTTGAAGGGTCCTATCCGTATGTTCACGGTGGTGTCTCTACTTGGATGCATCAATATATTACAGAAATGAAAGAGCATGAATTTGTTCTTTGGGTTGTGGGGGCAACGCATAAGCAAAAGGGGAAGTTTGTTTATGAACTTCCTGAAGATGTCGTAGAAGTACACGAAGTCTTTTTGGACTATGTTGTGCCAGATAAAGAAGACATAGAGCCATATCAGTTTACAGATGAGGAAAAACAAGCGCTTAAGGATATGGTTTTTTGCCAACAACCCGATTGGAAAGTCTTGTTTAAACTGTTACAAGATGGTAAGGTCGTTCCTAACGATTTCTTGAGTAGTGAGGCCTTTTTTCAGGTCTTAAAGGATCTTTGTAGTGAGCGCTACACACAGCTATCTTTTTCAGATGTTTTTCACACTATCCGTTCTATGCTGTTTCCACTTTTAAATATTTTATCCTGTCCACCTCCTGAAGCAGATGTTTACCACTCAATCTCTACAGGTTATGGTGGTATTCTTGCAACTTTGGGAAGTTTGACCTATGACAAACCTCTCTTCTTAACTGAACACGGGATTTATACGCGTGAACGTGAAGAAGAGTTGCTTCGTGCGAAGTGGGTTTTACCTACAATGCGCCAACAGTGGGTAAGATTCTTCTATATGTTGTCTGATGCGATTTATCAAAATGCCGAAAAATTTACCAGCCTCTTTACGATTGCCAAGGAAATTCAGATTGAGATGGGTTGTGATTCAGAGAAATGTCAGGTTATCTCAAACGGGATTGACTATGATGCTTTTTCTCAAATTCCTTTGAAAGAACCAGATGGTTGGATTGATATCGGAGCTGTGGTTCGTTTGGCTCCAATCAAGGACATTAAAACCATGTTATATTCTTTCTACGAATTGGCTCAGCAAGTGCCAAACGTTCGTTTGCATATCATGGGTGGTATAGATGACCAAGAATATGCAGATGAGTGTTTTAGTTTGGCCGATAAGATGGATTTGGGAGATCGTCTTCTATTCACTGGTCGTGTTAATATTCGAGAATATATGAAGAAAATTGATTTTACGCTTTTGACCAGTCTTTCTGAGGGTTTGCCACTTTCTGTTTTGGAATCAATGGCGGCTAGTCGTCCTTGTGTGACGACAAATGTCGGATGTTGTCGAGAATTGCTAGAAGGTCGTGAGGATGACAATTTAGGGATTGCAGGATTTTGTGCACCACCTACTTGTACAGGGCCTCTTGCAGAAGCTATGAAGAAGATGTCGATTAATGATGAAAGACGGCTTGAAATGGGTGAAATTGCGCGTAAGCGTGTTGAAGCGATATATCAATATCCGCAAATGATCGGTCAGTACCGACGCTTATATGAGGAGGTGGCTGTTTAATGGCCGGTATTGGATTTGAATTACGTAAAATTTACAACGAGGATAGCCTTTTTTCAAAACAAAAGGCCTACGCTTATGCTGGAATTGTGTATACTGGTCCTATGCTTTTGGGGATTTTACTTACAGCTGGTGTTGTTGTTCTGACAATGGTAGGGGGAATCAGTGAAAATGAGCGTGATTATATTCTTTCGAACTTAACCTACGCTATCATCTTTTCTCTCGTGATTACCAGTCTCTTTTCTCTGGTGGTAACCCGCTTTGTTGCGGACATGCTCTACGAGAAGAAATTTGAGACTATTATCCCTTCATTTTATGCGTCGAGTGCCTTGATGCTTATGATTGGAACGCCACTGTATGCGCTCTATCAAGCCTTGGCTAGTCGAAGCTTAGCGGAAGTGGCTATGGGAGTTTTGCTCTTTGGTCAGCTTTGTCTCGTTTGGAATGTCATTACCTACTTGACAGCGATTAAATCCTATAAAGAAATTATCAAAGGTTTCTTTTTAGCGATTGGTGTGACGATTGTCTCTGGGTTACTAAGTATTTTACTACATCAAAAGTATGGTATCCTCCTAAGTGTTTGTTTGGGAAATGGTGGGATGATGTTTTGGATGGTTCGTCTAATCCATGACTATTTCCCATCTAATCTTAAAATGTCCTTTGAGTTTTTGAAATGGTTTGATCAATTTTCTGATCTTGCCAAGACGGGGTATTACATATTTGTGGTGCTCTTTGCACATATTATTATTAACTGGTTTGGACCAATTAGTAAGAGTTTTGATGGTTTCTTCCGTACAGCTCCAGTCTATGATGTGCCAGCCATGCTATCCTACTTAACGACTTTAGTATCAACACTCAATTTCGTTATGTCTGTCGGGATTTCCTTCTATCCGCATTTCCGATGTTATTTTAACCTCTACAATGAAGAGGGAAGTCTTTCGGATATCCAGGAAGCTGAAACTCAAATGCTGGATGTCATGAGTAATGAGCTCAAATATGTTTTTTTGGAAACAATTGCTAGCGACAATTTTCATCATGTTCTTCGGAAGCGTGGCCTTGACTCACCTACCAATTGGTTTTAACAATCAAATGCATGGTTACTTCTTAACACTGTGTTTGGCTTATGATCTCTATGCTGTAGGTAATGTGAATATCTTGCTTTTGATGTATTTTGCAGATTATAAGGGTATCAAGAAGCTTGCTAAGCACTTCGCCATTTTAACAGTAATTTTGAGTTTTGGTTCTCAGTTCTTGGATTCAGTCTTTCTGGATTATGCCTTCCTGATTTCTTCTTTAGTTATTTTCATCGAAAGTGGTCAGGAAATTGATAAATACACAAGTGATCTTCAGTATCATTTCTTAGGAAGCCAAGCCATGGTATCTAAGAAAGACGTGGGCTATTTTGAAAAATGGACTGAGCGTTTAGAAAACGTACAAAAGAGGTGGGGGAAATGAATAGGAAAAAGAGTTTAGCAGCGGTTTTGTTGCTCTGTACGGTATTTGGCTTTACAGCATGTGGAACCAAGGAACAGACAAAAAACGGTGTGACAACTAAAAAAGTAGATAAACAAGCAGCCACTGATATCTCTAATGTACACTTAAGAGACAAAAAGAGTCTCTGTGATAAAGATCATACTAAGGTGACGACCATGGACCTGACTGTACGTCGGGGAGACGCTACAGAAAATCAAAATCACTCATGGTCTGAGATCAACCAATATTCTGTTGAAGATTATCAGAAGATGGGTGTTAAACGATACCAAGTAGCAGGTCTTCTTCAAGTTGGTAATGAGGACGGTCCTGTATCTGGTGAGTTGGGTTATGACCAGGACGTGTCAAACACCAGTGTTCAGATTCGTGGGGAAAGTTCAAGTAAGAAAACGCCCAAAAGAACTATAAAATCAAGATTAAAAAGAACAAGGGCGACTGGAACGGCCAACGTACTATTAACCTTAACAAACACCAGACTGAAGCCCTTCTCTTTAGAAATAAGTTGTCCTATGATTTAATGGAAGAAATTCCTCAACTCATTGGTGCTAAAATGAGTTTTGTTCACCTCTACGTTAAGGATGAAACCTCTGACAATCCATCAGGTAAATTTGAGGATTATGGTCTCTACACGCAAGTCGAACAGATTAACAAGAACTATCTGAAAGATCATGGTCTGGATAAAAATGCCAACCTTTATAAACCAAACCTCTTCGAATTCTTCCGCTATGAAGATACGATTGTTAAAGAAGATCCTAAATTCGACAAGGATAAATTCGAAAAACTTTTGGAAATCAAAGGTAGCCATGATCACACAAAACTCATCGATTTTCTAACCAAGCTCAACGATCCTTTGGTGAAGGTTGAAACCATTATGGACAAGTATGTAGATCCTGAGAATATCCAATATTGGATGGTCTTCCAGATGTTACTTGGTAACGATGATACACAAAGCCATAACATGTATCTCTATAGCCCACAAAACTCAACCAAATGGTACATCATTCCTTGGGATAACGATAGTATCTTGATGAAGAATGAACATCGTTTGGTAAGTAAGGACAGCGACCAAGCCAATAGCTGGGAAGTCGGTATCAGCAACTATTTGGGTAACCAACTTTTCCAACGCTTGCTCAAATCAAAAGAGTTGGGGCAATGATGATTTTATCGCCTACATTGAACTTGGTGGCTTAGGACACTGGGGCGAGTGGCATGTTCACTCAGATGCTGGCATTCGCCAATTGCCACGAAAAGAAGTTCGTAAGGACTATATCGCACCGTTTCAACCAGCTTTTCCTAAAGCAAAGATTCTTATGAGAAGACCTTTTGATACAGGTTTGGAAGGTGATTTTGGAATCTACAATGATGTCTTTGGAGACAAATCAGCAACTAAAACCTGGTTAAATTGGATTCAAAATGGTGGATCATACGATCAAACCCAAGAGCAAGCCGCCCTGAAAGCCATGCCTAATGCTTAGGAAAAGACGCCAATTGGTGGTGAATTGACAAGTTCACAGTCTATATCTACTTTGCTTGGTAATAACCTAGACGAGCTTACAGATGAAGCCAAAGCAGCTCATTTGACCTTCTTGGGGTGGGGCCAAGAGTTGCTGAAGATATCGGTGATGGGCAAGCTGCTTATAAGGAGCTTTTGAAGAATATGGGCTACCGCCTCTGGGTATCAGGTTTGACAATCTCCAAAGGAGAAGGCGAGGTTGATATTACACTTAATTTGGAAAATTCTGGGGTTGCCCTTTTATATGGGGATTGGCCTGTGGTATAATACTTGTGTAATGCTAATGGAAAGGTTCTTCAAGCCCAACAACTTGAGTGTTGTTTGTCTGAATTGCTTCCAGATCAAACAACTGAACTTAAGGCAAGTTTCACCTATTCCAAAGATCAGAACTATCAAGTGAAGCTAGGAATTCTATCTCCAATGACACAAGAGCCTTCTGTTCATTTTGCCATGAAAGGTTTCGAAGGAGAAGTTATGCCTAAATTAGCAACGATTCAAAATAATCAAAAAGGCGCTGACAAGTAAGAAAGGAAAAATAAATGTCTATTTTAATTACAGGAGGAGCTGGCTATATCGGTAGCCATACAACCGTTGAACTCCTTAATGCAGGTTTCGATGTAGTCTTAGCTGACGACTTTTCAAATAGTTCGCCAGCGGTACTTGAACGTTTGGAAAAGATTACGGGTAAAAAGTTTCCATTTTATCAAGGTTCCATTTTAGATACTGATTTTTTGGATAAGGTTTTTACAAATGAAGATATTGAGTTAGTTATTCACTTTGCAGCCTTTAAAGCAGTGGGTGAATCTGTTCAAAAACCTTTGAAATATTATAAGAACAACATCAGTGGTACCATTACTCTCCTTGAAAAAATGAAGGAATACGATGTGAAAAACATTGTCTTCAGTTCAAGTGCAACAGTTTACGGTACCAATAATCCTTCTCCAATGACCGAAGATATGCCAACGTCAGCGATTAATCCATACGGTTATACAAAGCTGATGATGGAACAAATTCTTACAGACGTAGCTGCCTCAGACCCTTCATGGTCTGTCACAAATCTTCGTTATTTCAATCCTATCGGTGCTCATGAAAGTGGTTTGATTGGAGAATTGCCAAACGGTATTCCAAACAACCTGATGCCATATATTACACAAGTAGCTATTGGTAAACTTCCTGAGCTTAACGTCTTTGGGGATGACTATCTAACTCCAGATGGTACAGGTGTGCGTGACTACATTCACGTTCTTGACTTGGCATCAGGTCACCTGGCTGCTGTCAAATATAATTTGAGTCATAAAGGTGCTGAAATTTTCAACTTAGGTACTGGACATGGTTATAGCGTTTTGGATCTCGTTAAGACTTTCGAAGCTGAGAACAAAGTTGCTATCCCATACCGTATTCAAGGACGTCGTGCCGGTGATATTGCTACTTGCTATGCCTCTTCTGAAAAGGCCAAAGAAGTTCTTGGATGGGAGGCTAAGAAGACCTTGAAAGAAATGGTTAGAGATTCTTGGCGTTGGCAAACGACTAACCCAAATGGTTATGAAGACTAAGTAGCATAGCTCAAATTATCAGTTCCTAGGGAGTGTAAGATAAGTACTAGATTATTTTAAAATATCCCTAATCTAGTAGTTTAAAAAATAAAGAGAAGAGGAGTGGAAGTAGTCACTAAATGATTACAGATTTAGAACTATCTCACCCTCTTTTTATGTTTTAGCTTAGCTTTCTATGGTATAATGAAATTATGACTATTATTAATCAATTCGTCACTTTGGCGAGTCATCTAGTATTTATTGGATTGAGCTACCATATGCTGATTAGCCTCTTCGATTGGGCAAAAATCATCAAAAATCCGATTGAAAATACTGGTAAATTGAAACTCTTTTTACTCTTTATCAGTATTGCCTTAGGCTATCTTATCAGTTCCTTTATTCTGTCTGTTTTAGCTTTTGGACAGAATATGGCCAGCTCAATTTCTTAAATTAGTGATTTTAAAAGACTTTTGATATAATGCAAAAAGATGAAAATGACCCTTGAAAGGAATCCTTATGGATAAAATTATTGTGCAGGGTGGCAACACTCGATTAAGTGGTGAGGTTGTCATTGAAGGTGCTAAAAATGCTGTCCTTCCTTTGTTGGCGGCGACTATCTTGGCCTCGGAAGGTCAAACAACCTTAACTAATGTTCCAATCTTGTCAGATGTTTATACGATGAATAATGTTGTCCGTGGTTTAGATATTGCTGTAGACTTTGACGAGGAAAACAATACCGTTGTAGTTGATGCTAGTGGAGAAATTCTCGATCAAGCACCATATGAGTATGTGAGTAAGATGCGTGCGTCAATCGTAGTTCTTGGGCCTATTCTTGCTCGTAATGGTCACGCTAAGGTTTCAATGCCTGGCGGTTGTACGATTGGTAGCCGTCCGATTGACCTTCACCTCAAAGGTTTGGAAGCAATGGGAGCTAAAATTACCCAAGTTGGTGGTGACATTACTGCGACAGCAGAAAAACTTAAAGGTGCAACTATTTATATGGACTTCCCATCTGTTGGTGCCACTCAAAACCTTATGATGGCAGCAACTTTAGCTGATGGTGTTACAACCATTAAAAATGCTGCGCGTGAACCAGAAATTGTTGACTTGGCCCTTCTTCTTAACAAAATGGGAGCAGACGTCAAAGGTGCTGGAACTGAGACACTCGTGATTAAAGGTGTTAAAGCTCTTCATGGTACTAAACATGCGGTTGTTCAGGACCGTATTGAAGCAGGTACCTTTATGGTAGCAGCAGCCATGACTTCTGGAGATGTCCTTATCAAAGATGCTATCTGGGAACATAACCGTCCTTTGATTTCAAAATTATTGGAAATGGGTATCGATGTTAAGGAAGAAGAAGGTGGCATTAGTGTTAAATCTGATGTTTCTCAATTGAAACCAGTAACCGTTAAAACTCTACCTCACCCTGGTTTCCCAACTGACATGCAGGCTCAATTTACGGCTCTTATGGCAGTTGTAAAAGGTGAATCAACTATGATTGAAACAGTCTTTGAGAATCGCCTCCAACACTTGGAAGAAATGCGTCGTATGGGACTTCATTCAGAAATCCTTCGTGATACGGCTATTATTCACGGTGGTTTACCACTTCAAGGTGCTCAAGTTATGTCTACTGACCTTCGAGCTTCGGCAGCACTTATTCTTACAGGAATGGTAGCTGAAGGAACAACGACTGTTGGTAAATTGACTCACTTGGATCGTGGTTACTATCAATTCCATGAGAAACTAGCTAAACTAGGAGCAAATATTTCACGTGTAAGTGAGGCTTAGTATGGAAACTGGTAATGGCTATGTTTTTCGTCAATTATTACTTGTTTTGAGAGTGTGTGTGATTGGCCTTGTTTTTCTAGCTATCGGTTTGATGATTGGCTATGCTGTTTTAGGAGAGGGCAAGGATCCTATAAGCATCTTAAAACCAGAAACTTGGCAGGCAATTGTTGCTAAATTTACAGGAAAATAAAAGGGAGTGGGAAGTAATCCCGCTCCTTTAGTTATGACATTCATATAAAAGAAAGAGAACAATGGCAAAAAGAAAGACATCTTTAACAAATCAACAGAAACGTCAGCTAATCTCGTTACTAATAGCGGTCTTGATAGCGGTTCTAGGTTATATTGGGACGAGCAGTAAGCTCTCACCTAACAATCCAATCAAGCAGGTAGCTAGTCTAGTCTCGGGAAAATCCAATAACTCCGCCAAATCAAACGGTTCAACAAGTGGGCAGTCTACGCCACAAGAACAACTCGCTGAGACGGTGATGACCAGCTCCGTCAAGAGTCAACTAGGAAACGCCATAGAATGGAATGGGGCAGGTGCCTATATTATTAACGGTAATAAGACCAATCTTAACGCTAAGGTATCTAGTCAACCTTATGCTAATAACCAAGTCAAAACAGTTCAAGGACAAACGGTTCCTACAGTAGCTAATGCCTTATTAAGTAAAGCAACCAGACAGTACAAGAATCGCCAAGAAACTGGGAATGGCTCAACGTCTTGGACACCAGCTGGATGGCATCAAGTTAATAATCTATCTGGAGAGTATAGCCATGCCGTAGATAGAGGGCATTTGTTAGGCTATGCACTTGTAGGTGGCCTCAAAGGATTTGATGCCTCGACTTCAAATCCAGAGAATATTGCTGTTCAAACTGCTTGGGCTAACCAAGCTAATAGCGATAATTCCACGGGCCAAAACTATTATGAAAGCCTGGTACGAAAAGCTCAGGATAAAAATAAACGTATCCGTTACCGTATTACCCTCATTTATGAAGGAGACAACCTGATTCCATCAGGTTCACATCTTGAAGCTAAGTCAGCAGATGGCTCTCTCGAGTTCAATGTCTTTGTTCCAAATGTCCAACAGGGAATTACTCTAGATTATTATTCAGGTAAAGTAACGGTGAATTAACGGCTCTATAATTTCTGTAGTGGGTAAAACCACTGTAGAGATTATAGAGCTTTTTGAGTCTACACAAAAAGTCCCATAAGAACTATAATGAAAAGCGACAAAACTACCATTAGGAAGAACTTATGAGACCTATTAAGAATACCACA
>DOTL01000004.1 GCA_003521145.1 Streptococcus sp.
CTATCCTCTGGTAGAGAACTTAGAAATTCCCTTTTTCTTTGCGGACGCCTATTCATCCTGGCAAGGAGGAAGCAATGAAAACGCAAATGGCTTACTAAGAGAATATTTCCCAAAGAAAACAGATTTAGCCGCTATCTCTGAGGAGGCTTTGAACAAAGCCTTATATGATATCAATCACCGACCACGAAAATGTTTAGCTTACAGAACTGCTTGTGAAGCTCTAGAGGATGAGTTCAAGTAAATGATGCACTTATTCTTGCAATTTATCATTAAAAAATCAAAACGCTTACAAATTGTAGAAAAGCTAGTTTTTTGAGCTTACTTGTGATAGAATAAACGTGTAAACGGGTTCAAACCCAAAAAAATATAGGAGGCCTTTATAATGGCAATCGTTTCAGCAGAAAAATTTGTCCAAGCAGCTCGTGATAATGGTTACGCAGTTGGTGGATTTAACACAAACAACCTTGAGTGGACTCAAGCTATCTTGCGTGCAGCAGAAGCTAAACAAGCTCCAGTACTTATCCAAACTTCTATGGGTGCAGCTAAGTACATGGGTGGTTACAAATTGTGTAAAGTCCTTATCGAAGAATTGGTTGAATCAATGGGTATCACTGTACCAGTTGCTATTCACCTTGACCACGGTCACTACAATGACGCTTTGGAATGTATCAGTGTAGGTTACACTTCAGTTATGTTTGACGGTTCACACCTTCCAGTTGAAGAAAACCTTGAAAAAGCAGCTAAAGTTGTTGAATTTGCACACGCTAACGGTGTATCAGTTGAAGCTGAAGTTGGTACAATCGGTGGTGAAGAAGATGGTATCATCGGTGATGGTGAATTGGCACCAATCGAAGATGCTAAAGCTATGGTTGCAACTGGTATCGACTTCCTTGCAGCAGGTATCGGTAACATCCACGGTCCTTACCCAGAAAACTGGAGCGGACTTCACCTTGACCACTTGCAAAAATTGACAGAAGCTGTTCCTAGCTTCCCAATCGTATTGCACGGTGGATCAGGTATTCCTGATGATCAAATCCAAGAAGCTATCAAACTTGGTGTTGCTAAAGTTAACGTTAACACTGAATGTCAAATCGCATTTGCTAACGCAACACGTAAATTTGTTGCTGAATACGAAGCAAATGAAGCAGAATACGATCAGAAGAAACTCTTCGACCCACGTAAATTCTTGAAACCAGGTTTCGAAGCTATTACAGAAGCTGTTGAAGAACGTATCGACGTATTCGGTTCAGCAAACAAAGCTTAATTAGACTATATAAGCTTGAAAATAAAGGGTTTGTCCAATGCGGATAAGCCTTTTTCTTATGTTTTGCCCACATTTTGCCCCCAATTTATAAATTTCAGTTCGTTTTGATTATAGATGTAGCGCAATTATGTTTATTTTGTCAATTGATCAATCATTGGAGTGATTGTGTTCTTGGTCTTCTGTGTAACGTGTAAATAGATTTGTGTTACTCGACTCCCCCTTGTGTGTCCAACACGATCTTGAATAGCCTCCAAGGGTACTCCTTGTTCAGCTAAGAAGCTGATATGCGTGTGTCGGAAGATATGAGTTGTAATATGTTTCTTGAAACTAAGCTTATTGTCAATATCGATTCCTGCTCGTCTCGCCTTTCCCTTGCGGTTTAGTTTACCATTTTCTGAAGAATTGAGGAAGTTGTTTAAGACGCTGTAATGAAGAGGAGTTCCATTGTAATCAGGTTTATGGATGCTCTTAGAGGTGAAAATCCATCCATTATCTTTATAGTCTGGATTGAATTCTATATGATGATGATTTAATTCAATTTCTTCTTTTAGAATTTCAACAGCCCTTAATGATAATTGAATGTTTCGATAACTTTGTACATTTTTAACGTTACCTTCATAGCTATCTTCTGAGGCTCCTCCATGAGTAGCACGAGTTCTAATAACTGAGGCTATATTTTTATTAAAATCAATAGCTTCCTCCTTTAAACCGAGTACTTCACCAATACGCATTCCTGTTAGTGCTTGAAATTCAAAAATACATGCATACTGTTCATTGTACTTACGAACAATGGATAATACTTCTTTGAGTTCCCAAGATTCAAGATATTGATCTTCTATATCTGAATTCTTTAAACGTTCTAATTCGTCAGAAAGCCCTTTTCTACCAATTGGATTACTTACATGATTAAGGATACTAGAATCAGTACTTATCCATATCCCCAACTTTTAGCGTAACAGACACATTTATTAATAGTAGGGTTGTCCTCTTTCTCATCAGCTGTAGAAGGATTCAGAACAATAAACAAAACTGTAGGTTTAGTATCATCCCAATTACGAGAAAGTAAGTAACGATATTTTCTATCTTCAGATAATACAGCCTCTTTTTTTCATAATTAATCTCCTTTTTTCTTCTATTATAATACAAGTGATAATTAGTTATTTAAAATTACCATATTAATATTTGAGGTAGTTTCCCTTATTCAAGGTAGTGTAAAATAAGTTGTGTAAACACAAAAAGGAATAAATCCGTTATAGTAGAGTTGCAAAACATTACTAGAAAGAGATTTATTCCTATGACTCAGTTTACCACAGAACTACTTAACCTCCTTTCCCAAAAGCAAGATATTGATGAATTTTT
>DOTL01000040.1 GCA_003521145.1 Streptococcus sp.
CTATATTTTGGGGGTCACTACAATTAAAGGAGAACTATTTAGGTTCTCTTTTTGTTTGTCCAGAGATCCAGAATAAGAGATTTCAGCTTTATCTGAAAATGGTCATGCTCAAAGCCCAAATTCAATCCCATATTTGGTATAATATTAAAAAACATTGGAAAAGAGATGCATTATGACAAAGTTAGCTACCATTTGTTATATTGACAATGGTAAGGAGCTTTTGCTCCTACATCGTAATAAAAAGCCTAATGATGTTCATGAAGGAAAGTGGATTTCTGTTGGGGGAAAACTAGAAGCTGGAGAGACACCTGACGAATGTGCTCGTCGTGAAATTCTCGAGGAAACTCATTTTACAGTGACTGAGATGGATTTTAAAGGTATGATTACCTTTCCAGAATTTACCTCCGGTCATGATTGGTACACCTATGTCTTTAAGGTAACTGGTTTTGAAGGAGAACTCATCTCAGATGAGGAGTCTCGTGAAGGAACGCTTGAATGGGTACCATATGATGAGGTCTTATCTAAACCAACTTGGGAAGGTGACTATGAGATTTTTAAGTGGATTCTTGAAGATAGACCATTCTTCTCTGCAAAATTTAGCTACGATCGTAACCAGAACTTGGTAGATAAAACTGTAACATTTTATGATAAATAGGGAGGAACTATGAAGCGTAAAAAAACAGAAAATTTTTCAGAAACATTGTTTTTTAAGTGGATATTGAATAATCAGGCTGTCGTAGCCTTTTTCATCTTACTTTTGATTTGTTTGACGGTTTTGATTTTTATCAAGATTAGTCCCATTTTTTCACCCGTCATCCAGTTTATGACTATTATTATGTTGCCATTGGTTATTTCCATGCTCCTTTATTATTTAATAAAACCTTTGGTACTACTTGTAGAAAGAACGGGATTGAGTCGAACCATGTCTATCTTGGTCATATACGCTATTCTTGGCTTGCTCTTGGTTTTTGGGGGTTCAACAGCCATTTCAAGCTTACAAAATCAAAATTTGATCTTGATACGAAATGCACCATCATATATTGCACGTGCCAATAGTGAAACGGAACGTTGGATTAATCTCCCTGTTCTTTCTAACTTCCATGATGATTTAGAGTCCATGCTTGGTGATTTCTCAGCGAGAATGGTCGATTATGCTGAGAACTTTTCTTCATCGGCTTTGACATGGGTTGGAACTTTTGCGAGCACAGTAGCAAGAGTGACAGTAGCTATCATTTTGATACCTTTCATTCTTTTCTACCTTTTAAGAGATAGCCAAAAGATGAAACATAGCTTTGTCTCAGCCTTACCAACTCGCTTTCGTGAAACAACTGTTCGTATACTTTCGGATATCAATAGTCAGCTCGAGGGGTATGTTCGAGGCCAGGTTTCAGTCGCTATTGTCGTTGCTGTCATGTTTTGTATTATGTTTAAGATTGTAGGTCTTCGATATGGTATGACTTTTGGTATTATGGCAGGTTTTCTAAACATAGTTCCTTATCTGGGAAGTTTTCTTGCTATGGTACCAGTTGTAATCATGGGACTGGTCCAAGGACCCGCTATGTTGATTAAGGTCCTCACCGTTTTCTTAATTGAGCAAACTATTGAAGGACGTTTTGTTTCTCCTCTTGTTTTGGGAAATAAACTAAGCATTCACCCTATCACCATTATGTTTATTCTCTTGACAGCAGGATCTCTGTACGGTGCGTGGGGTGTCCTATTAGGGATTCCAATTTATGCATCTGTCAAGGTAGTTGTTAGAGAGATTTTTGATTGGTACCGTTCTGTAAGTAATCTTTATCAAGATGATTTAGAAAATGAAGGACAAAAAGAAGATGTTAAATAGTGAAAAAATGGTTGCCTCTATTGGAAACCAAGATTTAGACCACGCAGACAAATATTTTAAAAAAGCTTTACGAGAGGACTCTGCAGAGGTTCTTGTTGAGTTGGGCCAATACTTAGAATCTATTGGCTTCTTACCACAGGCACAGGAAATTTATGAAAAGGTTCGTTTTGATTTTCCAGAGGTTAATGTCAATCTAGCACAAATTGCTGCCGAAGATGGTGATATTGAAGGGGCTTTTCTCTATTTGGATGCCATACCTGAAGACTCTGACGACTATTTGTCTGCTTTAATTGTAAAGGCTGACCTCTACCAAATGGAGGGTTTAACTGATGTGGCACGTGATAAGTTGTTGGAGGCAAGTCAATTATCAGATGACTCATTGATTATTTTTGGTTTGGCTGAGATGGAGTTTGAACTTGGAAATTTTGAACAAGCTATTCATTATTATGCTAAATTAGATAATCGTGACCTTCTTGCGATGACTGGCGTTTCTACTTATGAACGCATTGGTAAGGCTTATGCCAGTCTTGGAAAGTTTGAAGCTGCTCGTGAATTTTTGGAACAAGCTATTGAAATTGAGTACGATGATACCGTTGCTTTTGAGTTAGCCACTTTGCTCTATGATCAAGAAGAGTATCAAAAAGCTAATTTTTACTTTAAGCAGATAGAAACCATGTCTGCTGACTTCGAAGGTTATGAGTATATTTACGCCTTGTCGTTACATGCAGAACATAAAACTGAAGAAGCTTTACGAATGGCACAACAAGGGATTTCTAAAAATGCCTTTGATGTTCAATTACTTTTGCTAGCGTCACAGTTATCCTACGAGTTGCATGACACTCAATCTGCTGAAACTTATTTGAAGCAAGCCTTGCCATTGGCTGAGGACCAGGATGAGATTGTCTTACGTTTAAGTACTCTCTATTTGGAAGAAGAACGTTACGAGGATCTAGTGGCTTTAGCCGATTATGAAGTTGATTCTGTTTTGGCTCGTTGGAACATTGCCAAGGCCTACCAAGCACTTGATGAAGAAGAAGCTTTTCAAATCTATCAAGATTTGTCTAAAGATTTATCTGAAAATCCTGAATTCCTCCATGATTATGCATATATTTTGCGTGAATTTGGTTACAGGGATCAGTCGCGTGCAACGGCTGAAAAATACCTTGCTTTAGTTCCAGATGATGTCAATATGCAAACATTTCTTGAGGACTATTAAGCTGTGAAACGTTTTAATCATTGGTTTTAAGAGAGGGAGAGAGACATTTGGCTTGCTTACTCCCTCTTTTTTTATTTCTCTATTTATGTTATAATTTTATTAGAGCCCATAAGGAGTAAGTATGGTTAAGAGAGATTTAATTCGAAATATTATCATAGCAGTTCTTGCCATTGTAGTGATTTTGTTGTTGAGAGCTTTTGTCTTCTCGATACACCGTGTAACTGAAGGCCAGGCGAATGACTATATTCATGCTGGTGATTATGTTACCTTCAATAAAAATGTTGAGCCTCAGAAAAAAGATTTTATTCTTTATACAGTTAATGGTAAAGAATACATTGGGCGTGTTATTGCTGATGAGGGTAAGAGCGTGACAGCTATGGATGATTTTCTTTATGTTAATGATAAGTCAGTTGATGAAGCCTATATTAGCAAGTATAAATCAGCTTATTTGGCGACAGTGTCACCTGGGAATTTCTTCACTGATGATTTTTCCATTGCAACATTGACAGATAATAAACAAACTAAAATTGAAAAGGGGCAGTACCTTGTACTGAATGATAATCGTCGTAATACAGATGATAGTCGTAAGTTTGGTCTCATTGAAAAGGACCAAATTAAGGGTGTTATCTCTTTCAGATTGTATCCTCTATCACGTTTTGGTTTCGTTGATGTCGATTAATATTTCAACACTACTAAAAAAGGGCTCATTGTCAACTGTAGTGGG
>DOTL01000023.1 GCA_003521145.1 Streptococcus sp.
ACTACAGAAATTATAGAGCCGTACAAAGAGACTAGAAACATTAAGGAGGAAAATGATGGCTCGTAAGATTGGAATTATTGGAATGGGAAATGTTGGTGCCGCGGTCGCTCATGGGGCAATTGCTCAAGGCTTGGCTGATAGCTATGTCTTCATAGATATCAATGAGAAGAAGGCCGAGGCAGATGGTCAAGATTTTAAAGATGCCATGGCGAATCTGCCGCACTATGCCAGCATCGTGGTTAATGATTATGCGGCACTTGAAGATGCGGATGTGATTGTTTCATCTCTTGGTAATATCCAGTTACAACATAATGCCGGTGAGGACCGTTTTGCTGAATTCCCATTTACTCGAGAAGCCGTTTATCAGGTTTCTCAGGAACTTAAAAAATTGGATTTCAAAGGCATACTTTTAGTTATTTCAAATCCCGTAGATGCCGTATCAGCCCTCTATCAAGAGTTCACAGGTTGGCCAAAGGAACGTGTGATTGGAACAGGGACTTTACTCGATACCGCTAGAATGAAAGCAGCTGTAGGAGATGATCTATCAGTCAATCCAAAATCAGTATCCGGCTACAATCTTGGCGAACATGGGAATTCCCAATTTACTGCCTGGAGTCAGGTCAAGGTTAAAGGACAACACATTACAGTGTTGACAAGCGAAGAAGAGCGTCAAAATCTGTTTATGGCTTCCATGAAGGGTGGCCACAAGGTCTTCTATGGTAAGGGCTATACTTCTTATGGTATTGCCAGTGCGGCTCTTCGTTTGATCTCTATTATCCTTTCTGATGCTCAAGAAGAAGTGGCGGTATCAAGCTATCAAGAAGCTTATAAGACCTATCTTGGCTATCCAGTTATTTTAGGACGTCAAGGAGTGGCTGCTCCTGTTCACTTGTCTTTGTCGGTTGAGGAAAATCGTCTCTTGGAAGAGTCTGCTAACTTAATTCGGAACCGTGTTCAAGAGGCAGTTGCCTTTCTAAGAGAAAAGTATACCAATACTATATAGTGAATATTTTGATAATTCAGTCTATGGTTGGGCTTTCAATTATGGTATAATGAGAGTAACTATAAAATTTTCAGGAGTAACCTATGAAACTAGAAACCAAGGCCCAAGGTCTTCATGGCAGTTTGCGTATCCCTGGTGATAAGTCAATCAGTCACCGTTCGATTATGTTCGGAAGTCTTGCCAAAGGTGTGACAACTGTTTGTGATATTTTACGAGGTGAGGATGTCCTTTCAACCATGCAGGTCTTTCGTGATCTGGGTGTGACTATCGAGGATGACGGTGATGTGGTTCGCATTCACGGTGTTGGTTTTGATGGTCTCAAGGCTCCTCAAAACAAATTGGACATTGGTAACTCTGGAACATCTATTCGCTTGATTTCAGGTGTGCTCTCTGGTCAAGATTTCGATGTAGAGATGTTTGGGGATGATTCCCTTTCAAAACGTCCTATGGACCGTGTGACCATTCCCTTGCGTCAGATGGGTGTAGAGGTATCAGGTCAGACAGACCGCGATTTGCCACCTTTGAAAATGCATGGTAGCAAGTCCCTTAAACCTATTCATTATCAATTGCCTGTGGCCTCTGCTCAGGTTAAATCAGCCCTTATTTTTGCAGCGCTTCAAGCTGATGGCGAATCTGTTATCATCGAGAAGGAAAAAACACGTAATCATACGGAAGATATGATTCAGCAGTTTGGTGGTCAGCTTCAGGTAGATGGCAAGGAGATTCGTATTTCTGGTGGCCAAACTTTCACTGCTCAAGAAGTTGTGGTTCCAGGTGACATTTCTTCAGCTGCCTTTTGGTTGGTAGCAGGACTTGTGGTACCTAACTCTAAGATTGTCTTGGAAAATGTTGGTATCAACGAGACGCGTACGGGTATCATTGATGTCATCAAAGACATGGGTGGTAAGATTACCCTTTCAGATATTGACCAAGTTGCCAAATCTGCGACCATTACGGTTGAAACTTCAGAACTTAAAGGAACTGAAATTGGTGGAGATATCATTCCACGTTTAATTGACGAACTTCCGATTATTACACTTTTGGCGACACAAGCCCAAGGTAAGACTGTGATTCGTGATGCTGAAGAACTTAAGGTCAAAGAGACTGACCGTATTCAGGTAGTAGCGGATGCCCTGAATGCTATGGGTGCCGATATTGTACCAACTGAAGATGGTATGATTATCACTGGTCAGACGGCTCTTCATGGGGCAGAGGTTAATACCTTGGGTGACCACCGTATTGGTATGATGACAGCTATTGCTGCCCTTTTGGTTCAAGATGGTGAGGTTGGCTTGCAACGTGCGGAAGCTATCAATACAAGTTACCCAAGCTTCTTTAGTGACTTGGAAGGATTACTCCATGGCTAAGGTTTTATTGGGCTTTATGGGAGTTGGTAAGAGTTCCGTCGCCCCATACCTGGATGGTCGTTTCGTGGATATGGATCAGGTCATCGAGGAGAGAATCGGCATGCCAATTGCTGATTTTTTTGCAAAAGAAGGAGAAGTAGCCTTTCGTCAGATTGAGACTGAGACTTTGGAGGAACTCCTTAAAGAGGGAGATGACGTCATCATCTCTACTGGAGGTGGTATCGTTGTGACGGAGCGCAATCGGCAGCTCTTGGCGAAAAACCGTAGGCATAACGTTTGGCTCCATGCTTCTTTCGATGTAGTCTATGATCGCATTGACAAGGATACTAAAAATCAGCGCCCACTCTTTCTCAATCATTCCAAAGAGGATTTTAAGGCTATTTATGACGGTCGAATGGCACTCTATCAAGATTTAGCAGATTCGGTTGTCACAGTTGATAACCGAACGCCAGAAGAAGTAGCAAGGTTTATCAAATGTATGTAGGTTATTTGGGCCCTAGTGGGTCGTTTACGCATAATGCAGCCTTAAAGGCTTTTCCTGAGGCAGAATTGGTTTCTCTAGGTACTATTACCGAGGTTATTAAGTCTTATGAAGAGGGACGTGTGGATTATGCGGTCATTCCGGTGGAAAATTCCATCGAGGGCTCTGTTCATGAGAGTTTAGACTATCTCTTCCATCAGGCTGATATTCGTGCTGTGGCAGAGATTGTTCAGCCCATCAAGCAGCAGTTGATGGCGACTAAACATCATGAGAAAATTGAGAAAATCTTCTCACACCCACAGGCCATTGCCCAAGGGAAAAAATATATTAAACAGCATTTTCCACATGCCAAGATTGAGACAACAGCAAGTACAGCCTTTGCGGCTCGTTTTGTCGCTGATAATCCAGATCAGCCTTATGCAGCAATCGCTCCACATGCAGCTGCTAAGGAATACGGTCTTCAAATTTTGGCTAAGAATATCCAGGAGATTGAAAAGAATTATACCCGCTTTTGGGTGCTGGGGAACACCGTTCCTGAGATTTCGCTCAATCAGATTGATTGTAAATTAACGCTGGCCTTGACCCTGCCTGACAATATGCCAGGGGCACTTTACAAGGCCCTATCGACCTTTGCCTGGCGAGGTATTGACTTGACCAAGATTGAAAGCCGTCCGTTGAAGACGGTACTTGGCGAATATTTCTTCATTATTGATTGTGATTATACAAAGGAAAAGTTGGCTCAGTTCGCTCTTGAAGAGCTAACTGCAGTTGGAATTGGATATAAAATCTTGGGAGCTTACCAAGTCTATCAAATTTAAAGGGAAATCTTATGACCAAATCTAACGATGTGCCATTTACGTATCGTGAACGGTTACGTTACAGCTATCTTTTAAAAAATCTTACTCACCTGAATGGACAGCAGGCCTCAGAATTCAATTATCTCCAAGGAAAGTTGGATGCCTATGAAGCTGAGCGAAGGTATCAAGCGCAAAGAGTGGACTATCAAACAGCATGGCATCAGCCTTATGACAATCGTTCTGACTACTATCAAGAGCGTGATTATGAGGCTGCCAATCAGCTAACTGAGGAAGGGCTACCAATCTATCGAGAGGAAGTTGCTCAAAGTAAACCTACTAAACGTAAAAAGGTTCAAAGACAATCAGCCCCTTCAACAACGTCGGCTCCAAAGCCCAAGTCGCAAGTAGCCAAGAAGAAACGGCCAAAGAAAAAGAGAAGGCTCAAGAAGGTTGTTAAGCTAGTGCTTAGTTGTCTGAGCCTTGGAGTTGTGTTCCTAGTGATAGCCATGGCCTATCAATTTTATAAGGGAACAGACCTTTCGGCTGCGAGTAATAACGGTAAATCCTACCAGCCTGCCATAGTTGAGACCTTTAATGGTAAGGATACCAAGGATGGGGTCAATATCCTTATTCTAGGTTCTGACCAACGTGTCAGCCAAGAATCTACTGATGCCAGAACGGACTCCATCACGGTTGTCAATGTGGGCAATAAAGAAGGTAAGATTAAGATGGTTAGCTTTATGCGAGATACCTTGGTCAATATCAAGGGAGCTTCAGAAACCGACTATTCTCAGGACTTGAAACTTAATACGGCTTTCAATATTGGTGAGCAAAATAATCATCAAGGGGCAGAACTCATGCGTGAGACCCTCAAACGAAACTTTGACATTGATATTAAGTACTATGCCATGGTTGACTTTGAAACCTTTGCGACAGGGGTCGATACCCTCTTCCCGAATGGTGTGGAAATCAATGCGAAGTTTGCGACCATTGATGGTAAAAAAGTGTCATCAGTACAAGTTCCAGATGATTTGAAGATGGACAAGAATGGTCATGTGCCAAATCAAACCATTAAAGTTGGTAAGCAGGATATGGATGGTCGCACCCTTCTGAATTATGCTCGTTTCCGTAAGGATGACGAGGGAGATTATGGCCGTACCAAGCGTCAGCAACAAGTGATGCAGGCTGTTATGAAGCAGCTTAAGAATCCACTTAGCCTCTTCAATGGACCTGAGGCTTTGGGGAAGGTTTACTCACTAACCTCAACCAATATGAGTATGACGGATATGTTGGATTTGGGACTTTCAAATGCTGGTAGTTTCAAAAAAAGGATCAATTCGCAAACCGTTCCTTCGGATGGTGATTGGATTGACAGTTATGATAAGTATGGCGGTCAAGGGATTGAAATTGATTTTGATAACTATCAGTCAAAATTAAAAGAACTAGGATTTAGATAAGAAAACAAAGCAGGTTCACACCGAACCTGCTTGTTTTTTGGTATTAAGAGCTTGTATAAGCGCCTTGTATAAGAGTTTTAGAAAATGATAGAGCAAATAGGTCATGATGACAAGAACGAAGACGAACTCTACCTTATAAACCAATTGGGTAGCTGGATTGACTAGTCCAAGACTGGTAGTGGCTGCCTTAAAAGCATTGACACTATTGACCAAGGGAAAGCTGAAAGCTGCAAAAAGTGGCATAAAGCCTTTTTTAACCAGTCTTACGAAGAGATTAAGAGCATAGAAAAAGAATGCTTGCGAGAATAAGAGTAGGGCAAGTAAAATAATAGTTGCAGGTCTTTGATTACTCTTGATTGAGCTGGTAATGAGAAGGGCTAGAGGTGCTGCTAAAATGGCAAGTATAGGTCGATACAGGTGAGGGATGGCTATCTGTCTCATTCTCCACAAAACAAGTGGAAAGAGGGCCAGAGTCGCTAATGCCGTTACCCCCAGAATAAGTCCCTTGATGCTAGTTGGAACACTAGCTGGTACTGTCACAAGACTGATAGCAGGTCCAACGTAGATCACGAACCAGCTTGGAAAGACTTGGTTCAAAGATAGTGGGTGCATAAAACGCAGACTGAAAAAAATAATATAGGCAATATAAAGTCCAAGGAGCCCAACCCAAGTCACACTTATGCCTATTTGAGCTAGTGGAAGGCGGCTGGCAAAGAGAAAGGCAGCCATAAAGTAGCTAGCAAAGGCCGAAGCAATGACTGGATTGTGCAAATCTTCCCTTACTTTTTCAAAGCCAAGAATCAAGCGTCCTAGTATAAGCATAAAACCTATACTTGCCAGAAACCAAATGCCCTGAGCAATCAGGGCATAGTGGTTTATTTGATTGGATAAACTAAAGAGGGCAAGAACTAGACTAGATAGGGCCAAGGGAATTTTCTTAAAAAATACTTTCATTGGTCTACCGGCCTTTCTAGCTAGCTGCAAGAATGTGACGAAGCTGTACCGCACTCGGAGATACAATTGGAAGGAAGACGCCTTCATTCCAACGACGGATAAAGCTTGACTCTGATTCTTTCAAATAGCCACGACCACCACTAGCCTGAAGTTCGAGGAGCAGGCTGTTGGCTACGACGTCGACAATATCGATACGCAATTGGAAAAGTTCACGTGGTTTTTCAATGAAATAATTAGCATCATTAAGACCCGCAAAGAGTTGGTCTTGAATAGCAAGAAGATTTCCACGTGTTGCTTCAAATTCCTCACGAAGAACGCTACGGTTACTGTTTAGACTAGCTTCAACCTCATCAAGAGAACGTTGTGCCAAACCAAAGGCAAGACCAAATTGGAAACCAAGGAAGTTCGGACGTGTTTTGGCAATATAGTCTACACCTTCTTTTGAAAGGACCCAATTAGGATCTAACTTAACGTGATCAAAAGTAAGAGAGGCAGTGTTAGCACCTTGAAGGGAAACAAATTCCAAATCTTCAGAACGGCTGAGGCCTTCAGCTTCAGATGGAATGGTGATAATCCAAGGTTGGCTACCGTCTTTAAAGTCAGCAGCAAAGAGAGCAGCGAATTTATCAGAACGAAGGTTAGTTACCCAAGGCAAACGACCATCGAGATAGTAGTCATCATCTTCTTGGCTGATAGTAACATTCAATTCTTCAATATCAGACAAGAATTTGACCGCATTTGACAAGCCAGTTCCACCAGCACGCTCACCGGTATATAATTCTTTCAACCATGTTTCACGAGGGTAAGCATTGTCGCTAGCTAAGATATACTCGATGAAAGTACGGTGTCCCCAAGAAATAAAGGAAGCTGTCAAAGAGTGTTGTGCCAATTCATTAAGCAAATCAACAACATGAGTAGGACCACCACCTAGGCCATTAAACTCAGCAGGTACGCCGATTTTAAAGACGTCGTTTTCAGCAATTTTTTCAAGAAGCTGGTCCGCAATTGGTCCAGACTCTTGGTCAATATGGTCAGCGTTAGTGTCCAACCAAGTAAGGAATTCTTTTGAAAAACGTGACATAGGCTTATGTCCTCCTCTAGTTTATCGTTTGGTTTTGAATTAAGCGAATTCTTGAAGTTCAGGGTTAATCGGTGTTTGTGCGAGATTGTTAGCGTAGTTACACAAGCTAGCAAGGCTGACACCCAAGATAACGTCAAGGGCATTTTGAGCAGTGTAGCCAGCTTCCAAGAAGTCATTGTAGGCTTCGTCACCAACAGCACCTTTAGTATTGATTACGGCAATAGTGAATTTAGCAAGGGTATCAAGTTTTGGATCGTCTTCGATTGGTGTACGGTTACGAAGGGCTTCCAAAAGTTGAGGTGCCATTTGGATTTGCTTGATTGAAAAGGCTGTGTGACCTGCCACACAGAAGGCACATCCATTAGTAACAGCAGCTGTAATTTGAACAACCTCACGTTCAGTTGGTGTCAATGAATTGCGACGGTTGATTTCACCGACAGTACGGTAAGTTTCAAGCGCAGTTGGCGCATTAGCAAGGAGACCAATCAAGTTTGGAATGTATCCCCCATTGGCATCTTTGACTGTTTGAAGGACGTCTTTGACTTCTTCTGGTGCAGTTTCGATTGTATGAATGGTAATATCTGGCATGATTATTCTCCTTTATATAGAAACGACATCTAGCCAAGTTGCTGAGTCGTTTAATTTTTTGTCATGGACTTATTATAGCACTGTATGATTTTTCTGTAAAATTTATATTATTTATGGCTAGTCATATATTTGATTTATATGTGCTATAATGAGGGTAGTAAAAGGCCTTTGAAGGTATATTTAGGCCCCCTAAAAGTAAAGAAAGTTGAATTATGTTAAATAAAAACGATATTGTAGAAGTTGAAATTGTCGATTTGACGCATGAAGGAGCAGGGGTAGCCAAGGTGGATGGCTTTGTCTTTTTCGTGGATAATGCCCTTCCAGGTGAAGTCATCAAGATGCGCGTGCTTAAGCTTAAGAAAAATATCGGCTTTGGTAAGGTTGAGGAGTATGTGACCCTTTCACCAAATCGTAATCAGGACATTGATGCGACCTATTTGCGTTCAGGAATTGCTGATTTTGG
Source organism: Streptococcus sp. (assembly GCA_003521145.1). GTDB lineage: Bacteria > Bacillota > Bacilli > Lactobacillales > Streptococcaceae > Streptococcus. The sequence goes on from DOTL01000023.1 coordinate 8,192, forward strand.
CCATATGAATTACGAGGAGCAGCTTAAGTTCAAGCGTAAACAAGTTGTGGACAACCTCTATAAGACAGCTGCTATCTCAGACGTAGAAGTAGCTGAAACCTTGGTGATGGATACACCTTACGCCTACCGTAATAAGGCGCAGGTACCCGTTCGCCGTGTTAAAGGTCAGCTTGAAACAGGTTTCTACCGAAAGAATTCGCACGACTTGGTTCCAATTGAAGATTTCCTTATTCAAGACAAGGAAATTGATAAACTCATTGTCTTTGTCCGTGACCTTCTACGCCGCTATGACCTCAAACCTTATGATGAGAAGGAGCAGACGGGCTTGATTCGTCATTTGGTGGTTCGACGCGGCCATTATTCAGGTCAAATGATGTTGGTCTTTGTAACGACCAGACCAAAATTTTTCCGTATTGACCGGGTTATTGCTAAGATTACGGAAGCCTTCCCGAGTGTCGTTTCAATCATCCAAAACATCAACGATAAGAACATTAACGCCATCTTTGGTAAGGAATTCCGCACCCTTTATGGCCAAGACACCATCACAGACAGTATGTTGGGCAATGAGTATGAGATCTCTGCCCAGTCTTTCTATCAGGTTAACACTGAGATGGCTGAAAAACTCTATCAAACAGCTATTGACTTCTCAGATCTAAACAGCGACAGCATTGTTATTGATGCCTATTCAGGAATCGGGACAATAGGTTTGTCATTTGCAAAACAGGTCAAGGAAGTCTACGGCGTTGAAGTCATCGAAACAGCCGTCGAAGATGCCAAAAAAAATGCAGAACGCAACGGTATTACAAATGCCCACTATGTGGCTGACTCAGCTGAAAATGCCATGGCCAAGTGGAGCAAGGATGGCATCGAACCAGACGTCATCATTGTGGATCCACCACGTAAGGGCTTGACTGAAAGCTTCATCAAAGCCAGCGTCGCCATGCAACCTGAGAAGATTACCTATGTCTCATGTAACTCAGCAACCATGGCGCGTGATATCAAACTTTATCAAGACTTGGGCTATGAATTGAAGAAAGTCCAGCCGGTTGATTTATTTCCGCAAACGCATCATGTTGAATGCGTAACACTGCTAGTACGAGCTACGAAGTAGCATAGTAGAAACGGAAGGCCCACCATATTGAACTAATATAAGTATTAAAAATCCTGTAGACCAATGCAAATTTTGGAGGTGTAGATTATGGCTTCAAGTAAAGAATATTTAGATTTCATTATTGTGGGTGGAATTTATGATGATAGATTTTTAGTGAAGCCTTTTAAATCTGCAATAGCATATATGCCAAATGCAAAGTACGAGTCACCATATGATGGAGCAAAGGAAATGCTGTTGGTAGATGATGTTGACAACAAAAATTATTTAACTGGCTTATTCAATGCAATGTATGATGAATTACCTGCACCTAAACCAAAGAAATGATTAGAGTGGAATTTAAGGAGAAAAAACGATTTTAAAAACGGAAAGGTTGATTCTTCGCCCATGGGAAGAAAGAGATGCCAATGATTTATTCCAATATACCAGTAATCCAGAGGTTGGTCCGATTGCAGGTTGGCCAGTACATACTAGTGTTGAAAACAGTAGGGAGATTATAAAAAGTTATTTTTCCGCACCTGAGACATACGTTATAGTTTTAAAAGAAACAATGCAGCCAGTGGGTAGCATAGGTTTGATGATTGGTTCTGCAAGTGATAAAGGTATTCCTGATACTGAGGCGGAGATTGGTTACTGGATAGGAGTTCCGTATTGGGGGCAGGGGCTTATACCAGAAGCAGTTCGTGAGATAATGAGTCATGGATTTGATGACTTGAATTTGGAGAAAATGTGGTGCGGTTGGTTTGACGGCAATACAAAGTCAAAGAGAGTTCAGGAAAAATGTGGGTTCCGTTATCATCATACAAAAGAGAAGGTTCCATGTGCATTGGAAGGTATTTTTCGCACAGAACACATCACCTGTCTCTCAAAGGCAGAGTGGATTTCAATCAAGTAAATCTTAGTTTGTCGAGGTCATACCTTTAAATGATAACCTTATGCGATCATTAAAAGCTCTATAGACCTGTTTCTACATACAGATAGGCTCACTCGTTTCATGTTGATGTAGTATCACTGCTTGTAAGATTTGAAAAATAAATTTGCGTAGCGTCGTAAAGGTTAAATGGAGGGTTATCGATGGTTATATTGGAATTGTATCAAGGTGATTATCAAAAGGATTTAGTCGCGTTTGATTCTTTAGAAGAGGGGAGAGCGTTTGTAGCTCAAATCCCGGGGTATACTTTAGAAACAGAAGATGGGTTTGGAGTGGAGTTTGTGAACCCAAAATACTTGCCGGATTATATGGAAATTGTCTTTAACGGAAATATTGTCCCTCTATCTAGATTTTCGTTTAATTCTGAAGAAAATGTGGATATTATTTGGAAAGAAATTTCGAATCTATCCGTTAAAAACGATAAAGTAATTGAAGGATATTCAAAAATCGACGCGTATATCGTTAACAACGATGAAGTGAAATCATATGTCGAAGCAAGAGAAGCGAACTATCACAAGGCAAAAGACTTTCTAGAACGCTGTGGATATGAGGCCGACAGAAGCTTTTTCGGAAGTGAAGACGGCGAAGCGATTCTCTATAGAAAAAAAGGTACCGAAGATTGGAAATTCTTATGCCACTTAGACCCGCTGTTTGTAGAGATTGAAGATGTAGAAGGATATGTCAAAGAAGAAATTCAATTGTTAAACTAAAGAATGTTGCGAAGGCGTAGCGTGAGTTATATTTAAAAAGACTTCTATTTTGCTAGATGGTGGAATTAAGGAGAAATTTATGACCTTAAATAAATTAAATTTAATCCTTTTAAACACTGGGGAATCATCAGCAACTTGTATAAGCAGTCCTTCCCAAAGGAGGAGCGAATTCCCTTCTTTGGACTTGGCTCTTATCATTGAGAAAAATGGATTTACACTGTGTCCCTATCTTATTCGTGAATTAGGCGTTGACTTTGCTCTTATGAGCCAGACAGGGCAACTAATTCCATTCGACTATCAGGGTATCTTTGACAATTTCTCTTTTGGACTTGGAGATGTATCGATTCATCCGATAAATTAATAAAACGTACCTTACCAAAATTGTACTGAACTAAAAAATTATCTAATTGAGAAAAGAACAAAAGTTTTGGTCTATAATATAGATATTTTCTAGCATCACATGTGGAGGCAGTCTCACTGCTTTTACGAGCTGAGACCTCAGCGAAGTAGAAGCAGATGTTCCGCCCATGCGACAAGGTGAGACCGAAGGTCGAGAAGGTGCCCTGGGGTATAGGAGTCGTAGAATGAGGAGGGACACCGACGAGATGATACGGTAAGTCCGAACCGCTTAGTGTGAGTTTATTGGTAGAATGCAGCTAAACATCTCGAATATTTCATTCACGGTGAGATGCTGTAGCTAAGAATGAGCTAATTGAGGATTTCAATTTTATAGGAATTGGCTTTTGTAACCTTAAAAAATAGATATTCATCATTATAAATATCAAAAAAGAAAGGACAACATTGGTACTGCTCCTTTCTTTTTTCGATTATCGTTTTAAAATCTAATTAACAACTTTAGAGTAATGTTCGGTGTATTGCTTTTTTAACTCATTTTCTCCTAAAAGTTCGAAAACTTGTATAGCCTATTTCATTTTGGTCATATCATTATTTGAACCTTTCTTAAATTCAAAATATCCAGTAGCATAAAGAAATAGATACTGTCAATAATTATGTG
>DOTL01000064.1 GCA_003521145.1 Streptococcus sp.
TAGTTGACAAAGAGCCCTTTTTTATCTAGCAACTAGAATTAGTTGTTAAGGGCTGCTGCCATTGTAGCTGCAACTTCTGATTCAAAGTCGTTAGATGCTTTTTCGATACCTTCACCAACTTCAAAGCGAACGAATTCTACTACTGAAGCGTTTACTGATTCAAGGTAAGCCTCAACTGTCTTGCTGTCGTCCATGATGTAAACTTGAGCAAGAAGTGTGTATGCTTGGTCAACTTTAGTGTTGTCAAGCAAGAAGCGGTCCATTTTACCTGGGATGATTTTATCCCAGATTTTTTCTGGTTTACCTTCAGCAGCCAACTCAGCTTTGATATCTTCTTCAGCATGAGCAAGAACAGCATCAGTCAATTGAGCTTTAGAACCATATTTAAGGTGTGGAAGAGCTGGTTTGTTAACCATAGCACGGCTTTCGTTATCTTGATCGATAGCGTGGTTAAGTTGTGCCAATTCATCTTTAACAAATTGTTCGTCCAACTCAGTGTATGAAAGAACAGTTGGTTTCATCGCTGCGATGTGCATTGAGATTTGTTTTGCAAGAGCATCATCTCCACCTTCGATAACTGAAACAACACCGATACGTCCACCGTTATGTTGGTAAGCTCCGAAGTGTTGTGCATCAGTTTTCTCAACAACTGCAAAACGACGGAATGAAATCTTTTCACCGATAGTAGCTGTAGCAGTTACGTATGCAGCTTCAAGAGTTTCACCTGAAGGCATAGTCAATGCAAGTGCTTCTTCATTGTTAGCTGGTTTACCTTCAGCAATAACTTTAGCTGTTTCGTTTACCAACTCAACGAATTGAGCGTTCTTCGCAACGAAGTCAGTTTCAGCGTTAACTTCAACAACTGCTGCAACATTACCGTTAACGTAAACACCAGTCAAACCTTCAGCTGCAACACGGCCAGCTTTCTTAGCTGCTTTAGCCATACCTTTTTCGCGAAGCAATTCAATCGCTTTTTCGATATCACCGTCAACTTCAACCAATGCTTTTTTAGCGTCCATGACACCAGCACCAGATTTTTCACGCAATTCTTTAACAAGTTTAGCTGTAATTTCTGCCATTTTGTTTTTCTCCAAATTTATTTTATCAAACTAAGGGGCAGGGCTGAGCCCCGCCCCTTAGGTGTTTGTCCTATCTTTAGTGGGCATCGAGCCCAAACCAATCTTAAAGATTAGTTGTTGTCACCTTCGACAACTTCAACGATTTCTTCGATTGAATCAGCTGCAGCTGCTTCTTGGAAATCTGCAGAAGCATCTTCACCTTGGTTACCTTCGATGATAGCATCAGCCATTTTTGAAGTGATCAATTTAACGGCACGGATAGCGTCATCGTTAGCTGGGATGATTACATCAATCTCATCTGGATCAGCGTTTGTATCAACCATCGCTACAACTGGGATACCAAGTTTTTTAGCTTCTTTAACAGCGATTTGTTCTTTGTGTGGGTCAACGATGTAGATTACATCTGGAATGCGAGGCATATCTTCGATACCACCCAAGAATTTTTCAAGACGTGCACGTTGTTTGTTAAGAAGTGCAACTTCTTTCTTAGGAAGAACTTCAAAAGTTCCATCAGCTTCCATTTGTTTGATTTCTTTCAAACGAGCGATACGTTTTTTGATAGTATCCCAGTTTGTAAGAGTACCACCCAACCAACGGTGGTTGATGTAGTATTGACCAGCACGAGTTGCTTCTTCAGCTACTGCTTCAGCTGCTTGTTTTTTAGTACCAACGAACAAGATTACTGCATCGTTAGCTGCTGCTTCACGAATGAATTCGTAAGCTGTATCAGCCATTTTTACAGTTTGTTGCAAGTCGATAACGTGGATCCCGTTACGTTCTGTGAAGATGTACTTAGCCATCTTAGGATTCCAGCGACGAGTTTGGTGACCGAAGTGAACACCAGCCTCAAGAAGTTGTTTCATTGAAATTACTGCCATGAGTATTTCTCCTTAAAAATTGTTTTTTCCTCTTCTAAGCTTTAGACTTGCAGTCCCACCCTGCGGCAACAAGACCACAATCGGCTTAGAATGAGTATTTGTCACTTTACGCAACTATAGTAGTTTATCAAAAAAAGTGACATTTGACAAGCTCTAAAATCAGGCTAATCATTAGAAAAAATCCACTCATATTAAAATTGTAATCATTTTTCTTTGAGGTTAATAAGTATTTCGTTTATTAATTAGGCTATCAAAAATAGAGGAGGACATTATTTTGTCATTAGTCGGAAAAGAAATTATTGAATTTTCAGCACAAGCTTATCACAACGGGGAATTCATTACTGTTACAGATGAAGATGTTAAGGGAAAATGGGCTGTTTTCTGCTTCTACCCTGCAGATTTTTCATTTGTCTGCCCAACTGAACTTGGGTGACCTTCAAGTACAATATGAAGCTCTTGAATCTCTCGGTGTAGAGGTTTACTCTGTCTCTACTGACACTCACTTTGTTCACAAAGCTTGGCATGATGACTCAGATGTTGTTGGAACTATTACTTATCCTATGATTGGGGACCCTTCACACCACATCTCACAAGGTTTTGATGTTCTTGGTCAAGATGGTCTCGCACAACGTGGCACATTCATCATTGATCCAGATGGTGTTATCCAAATGATGGAAATTAACGCTGATGGTATTGGATGTGATGCAAGCACCCTTATTGATAAAGTCCGTGCTGCTCAATATATTCGTCAACATCCAGGTGAAGTTTGTCCAGCCAAATGGAAAGAAGGAGCTGAAACACTTACTCCTAGCTTAGATCTTGTAGGTAAAATTTAACAACCAGGGGATATCCATGGTCTTATATAAAGAAATCAAGACACAATTAGCGCAGTATTTAAATTTACTAGAATCTGATATAGTATTACAAACAGACTTAGGGGATGACGATAATTATCGAAAAGTAAAAGAATTTCTAGACGAGATTGTCGCTATGTCTGACCGCATTAGTCTTGAATCAACACATTTAAAACGTCAACCTAGTTTTGGTATCGCACAAAAAGGGCAAAAAAGTCACGTTATTTTCTCAGGCTTACCAATGGGCCACGAATTCACATCTTTCATTTTAGCTCTCTTGCAAGTTTCTGGTCGTCCACCTAAAGTTGAAAAGGACACTATCGAACGTATCAAGAAGATTGATAAACCCATCGATTTAGAGACTTATGTTTCATTAACATGTCACAATTGTCTAGACGTTGTTTAAGCCTTTAATATAATGCTTTTAATATAATGGCTGTTTTGAACCCAAATATCACTCACACCATGATTGAAGGTGGTATGTATCAGGATGATGTCAAAGCCAAAGGTATCATGTCTATTCCTACGGTTTACAAAGACCAAGAAGAATTTACATCTGGTCGTGCAACCATTGAACAGCTTGTAGAAAAGTTGGACGGACCACTTGAAGCTGAGGCTTTCGCTGATAAAGGTGTTTATGATGTTTTGGTTATTGGTGGTGGTCCTACTGGAAAGGTTTAAAAACTGGTCTTTTAGCAGAAACCCTTAGCGGACAAGTTATTGAGACAGTTGGTATTGAAAACATGATTGGTACGCTATATACAGAAGGTCCTAAGTTAATGGCCCAAGTTGAGGAGCATACGAAATCTTATGATGTTGATATCATCAAAAGTCAATTAGCTACTGGCATTGAGAAGAAAGAACTCATTGAAGTAACACTGGCTAACGGTGCCGTTTTTAAATCCAAAACTGCTATCCTAGCTATCGGAGCCAAATGGCGTAATATCAACGTTCCTGGCGGGGAAGAATTCCGCAATAAAGAGTGTTACTTACTGCCCACACTGTGATGGTCCACTATTTGAAGAGAAAAATGTTGCAGTTATCGGTGGTGGTAACTCAGGTTTGGAAGTGGCTTTAGATTTAGCCGGTATCACTAAACATGTTACAGTCTTAGAGTTCTTACCTAAATTAAAGGCAGATCAAGTCTTACAAGAACGAGCTGCTAGAACGGAAAATCTAACCATTCTTAAGAACGTTGCAACCAAAGAAATTATTGGTCAAGATTATGTAACTGGTTTGAATTACCTTGAGCGTGATACAAACGAAGAAAAACATCTTGATCTTGAAGGTGTCTTTGTTCAAATTGGTCTTGTACCAAGTACTGCTTGGCTCAAAGATAGTGGCATTGAACTCAATGAACGCCAAGAAATTATCGTTGATAAATTTGGTTCAACAAATATCCCTGGTATTTTTGCTGCAGGTGACTGTACAGATATCGCCTACAAACAAATCATTATTTCCATGGGTTCTGGTGCTACAGCTGCTATCGGAGCCTTTGATTACTTGATTAGACATTAACCAACACTTACATGTCAGTAATCTATCTACAACAGTTATAATTAATATAAAGAGGTTGAATGTCTTTCAGCCTCTTTATGTTTCTTGTAAATAGACAGTTTCCCAAATTTCAAGTTGAAAT
>DOTL01000074.1 GCA_003521145.1 Streptococcus sp.
TGGGCTTCGGTTTTAGAAACTTTATCAACTTTAAGAAGCGTATCTTCATTACACTGAACATACATAAAAAAGGACCTATCCGGTCCTCTCTAGATGTTAGCTTTTCGTCACCCACTACAGTTGACAAAGAGCCCATAACCACGACTTCTCAAGTAATATTGAAGAGCGATTGCCTGAAGGTTAGTGCCATAATTAGAGCCTGTAAACCACGTTATTATCCCTATCTTCATACTATAATTCACTTCCCCTTTTCTTCATTTTGATTGAATTTCTACCTTTGTTCAATAGCAAAAGAATATCCTTAAAATATAGCAAAACTATCAAAATAAAAATTCCGATTTCAAGAACATATAAATAAGAATTTTCCATTTCAATCAAAAGTATAATCGACTGACAAAACAGCAAGAAATAAGTAATAAGATCCCTAAATATATTAACCCTAATCCTAATATATCTCCTGGATTGCAAATATCTAAAAATCCATACTTCAAAATAGGATACTGCCGTAGCAATAGCAGCTCCCAATGGTCCCATAATGGGTGTAAGTATTAAATTTAATATTACATTAGTTATCGCTCCACAAACAGTTGATTTCGCCAATATTTTAGAATCCTTGACAGCAGCAAAAATTCCTTCAAAATATCCGGACATTGCTCCGAATACGATTGCAATTGTTAACCATGGTACGTATTTCCAAGCAACATAAAAGTCTTTTGCATACAAAAAACTGGCTAACAGTTTGTTAAATACAATAATTCCAGAGCATAGAACAACCATCATGCAATTATATGCTTTATATGTATTGGTGAAAAAGCCGTTTTTATCCTCAGGGTCGAAATCCTTTACAGCAGACAGCGTCCACGCCTGATTAAAAATTGTCTGAAAAATATTAAGTATCGAAGGAATTTTCGATGCCACTGAATATATTCCATTTTCAGCCAACCCACAAAAAATCACAACGATATATCTGTCAGAAGAATTATTTACCCACCACGCGATGCTGTTTGCAATCAATGGTTTACTATAATTAACCATTTCATTTTTTTCAGACTGATATGCTTGCTCTAAATGAATATCCCCTAAAATATGTGCTTTAACAATCAAATAAAGTGATTGAACCATCGGGCCGATTATATTGGCCATAAAATATCCAACAAGTCCCCAGTGAAGAAATGCTAAGAACGAAACATTTAAGCATATAGTAATAACAGATGCTATTACACTTGAAACAGACAAGTCAGATATTTTGTCTATTCCTCTGACATACATGGTTATCATCCCGGATAGCGACTGCGATAAAAACATCAGGAAGAAAAATATGGCATACTGCTTGGCAATCACGCTAAATACAAATGTATAATTTACCCAAAGCCCAAGAATAACAATTAAATTTGAAAGAATAAAGAACCTTGCTGTCACTGTCACGATTGATTTTCTATCATACTTACTGTCAATGGAAAATCTCATCACCGCTTCCTGTATATTCAATGTGAGGATCGGGAGTAATACACCTATTGTAGTATTAAATAAATCATAGGTTCCATATTCAGTAGTCGATAATATATTGGTATATAACGGTACCAAAAAGAAACTAAGTAATTTGGTTGAAAAACTACTTAGGGTCAAAAGGCCTATGTTTTTTAACAAATATCTGTATCTATTCACTGACTGTTCTCCCTGTCTCACTTAATCTATCATTACAAATACAGTTTTGATAATTCAAACTGGATAAATTGTCTATTTCTAAGTGCTATTTCTATTTTCTTCATCTTTGAATCTTTTGAAGAAAAACCACTAAAATAAATTTTCATTAATTCTGATGTTAGGACAAATACTGCTTCTCGTATTTTCTTTCCCTGATTCTTTATCCTGGCTTCATTCATCAATGATTGTCTTAATAAATATTCATATGATTGCTGATCATATGACACTTTGAATCTTGGTAGTTCATTCAAACATAATTCCGTAACCCAAAAAGTATCAACTGATTTTTTATGAAAGATTGACTTTGCTGTAATTCCATTTGGATTCAGTCGATAGCCATAAACAATATCCTTTATGGTTACCACATTAATTGGCATTGCTGCAAGAATAAAAGTGATTGGTGTATCTTCAAACCAGTATCCTTCTGGAAATTGAAAATTTTTTAATACAGAACTTTTGTATAGTTTACCCCAAGGATATCCCGAAACATATCCTTTTGTTCCAACTTCAAAAACTTTTTCCTCCAGAATGTTTTTACTCACATTTTCATCATCAAACGAATACCAACTTCCTTGTAAAATATCTGCATCAGTTATAAATGCTTTATCTAACATAACAGAAATAGTATTCTCTGGGAGAATGTCATCTGAGTCTAAAAACATTACATACTTTGCTTCAATATTAGAAAGAGCAGCATTTCTGGCACCCGATAACCCTCGGTTGTCTTGATTTATAACTCTGATGCATAGCTCGCTGCCCCCCCTATTTTCCGAAGTTATACCAGCAAGAATATGCTCTGTTCCATCTGTTGAACCATCATTTATAACTGTCACCAAAGTTTTATATTTTGAATGTTGACCGCAGACAGAATTCAAGCAATCTTTTATATATTGTTCGGTATTATAGGCCGCAATGATAATTTGCAAATCATATGCATTTTCTATTTTGTTCATAGTATAACAAGTCCCATTGGGTCTCGGACTACAAGCATTTAAAAGCGAATACGCTTCTTCTATGGACATTTTTGATTTGATAGGCACCTTAGCCTTGGACAGTATTTTTTTCACACTTGTTTTTATCATTGTTTCCCCTAAAATGGTTTATATCCATGAATACGCAACTCATAACCAATATTTTTTCTTAAAATTTCGATTACTTTTTTAATTCCCGAAAACTGTTTTGTATTTAAAAAAACATACCCCTTTCTAGTCATTCCCCAGTTCGCATTAAACCAATGAATCGTATAAGTATCTTCTGTCTGAACAGTCTCCGATTCATAATTCTTATAAGGATCATATGGTGAAAGTAGTGGCCTTTCTAAAAGTTCACAGTACTGACTTAAATGCGGATTTTCCATTAAAACGTTACTAAATATCATCGGATTATTATAGTAATCAACTTGCCAAATTCTATCCTCGTAAAAATCCAATAAAACTTTTACATATGGATTTTCTTTTTCAGCTCCAATGATTCCTGTTCCAATATAATCATTTAACTCATAGCCCAAAAACATTGGTTTCCGCAGAAGATCATCAAATGATTTTAATACCTGAACATCGGTATCCATATAGATACCGCCTTCCGTATATAAAATCCAAAGTCTCAAATAATCTGCCATGAATGCCCAAAGTTTATATTTTCTACAGTAATGAAAAAAACGATTATTTTGAGCAATACTATCCAATGGGAGACTATCTTCGTTCCATTCAGTTATTTCATAATCTTTTAAATTTGTTTTCCAGCTATTTATACATATTTGAGAGGCACGATCCTTTTTATTCCTACCAAGCCATATATAATGAATTTTTTTTGGTATCATATATATTCCTTCCTGTTAGATAATGCACTAATTTGCACTCTTATTTCTTAATACAATATAAGGTATTGCAAGTACAACACCTGCGAAAAAAGCCGTATAAGTATCTTTTAAAGTAGAATTGTAAAAAAACATAAGAACCATAATCACATTAATAGTAAATGCGATATCTAACCATGCTTTATCCTTATTATCAGTAACAAATCGTCTTCCCTTTAGTGATAAAACCATTCCAATAACTATAATTCCCAAATTAGCAAATACTCCAAAAAGTCCTGTTTCTAAAAAAACATTGGCACTTGAAAAATTTGTGTACTGAAGGTTTTGATATAAATTATAGAATTCTGAATGTATCGAACAGTTACCTAATCCATAGCCAAAAATCCATCTTTTCATGTCATTGTTAAAGAACGAATTACCTAACTGTGAAAATACTTTCACACGACTAATTCTATATACCCCAGTATTTCCACTATTGAAACCTAAATATTCTGAAATATTTTTAATGGAAAGTAAGAATACCCTTTCCGGGTTAAGTTTCATAAATAAGTAAACTCCCCCCAACATGCCAATAATACCAATCGAAATAAGGAATATCATTCTTACTGAGATTTTTTTCGTGATTTTTAAATTGAGCAAAAACAGTATTCCTCCGACGATGGCAACTTCAAAAAACACCAAATTTATTTCTGCTAATATTGCTATATACAGAACTATTATCGAATTAATTAAAAGTTTTCTTTTGGAGATTATCTTTTTCAGGTAAAACTCAACTGTAACTGCAAATAAAAATATACACAAAATATTTTGAATAGAATTGACACCTTGATTATTTCCAAAAGTACCGCCAATTATATCCTGTCTCAATCCCTGAAAAACAAATTGATAAGTCATAACAATCGCATTTAAATACATCAATTTTTCAATATAGTAATATAATCTCTCTACATCTTTTAAATTAAATACTATTGCGGTAGCCAACATTGCGAAAATCACCCTAAAATATGGTCTTCCGCTATAAAAAAGATTTTCTAAGGTTGTCCCACTATTTGCTATAATTGAAATAACACTTGCACCGATAAATATAAATAACCAAAACTCTAAAATATGGGCTTTCTTGCTGATTTTACGCGTCAAATAATATGAAAGAAACAAAATAACTAATGCCAAAATGTCAAACATCGGCATAATTGTATACGGCATTCCAAAATTATCTGTAAAAAACCTTACAGCTAACGGAAGGAAAATTAACGCATAGATCCACTTATATAAATTCTTCTTAGAAATTGTCATTTTTTTCCTCATAGTGTGCAATAGTCGGGCACTATGTTTTCCTTCCCATCAAATATCAAAAGTATTTTTTATATGCATAATGATATTAAGTAATATAATGTGTTGATTCCTTATCAAATAATTAACAGCTCTCGAGGACATCTTGATATTCTTATCATCGTATTCTGCGAAAATTTGTTTTAATGTACTATCTTGACAGATTTTCCTGACATTACTTTGAACTGCTTTTCTTCCATTGACATTTGCAAACTTGTACTCCAATTTAACAGAATATCTCGCAATAGCCAAAACAGTGTTTTGCAATCTTTCTCTGCATTCCTCCCATATGCCAATTTCTTGAGCTTTTTCTGAAAGGAGCTTATATAACTTGATTTGGCTCTCGAATCGATCATTTCTGTATTTAGTAGTAAGAGAGCCTGCATTATCACAATAATAATAGTCAGCATCATCAGAAATACATACGCTCTTAGACAAAGGATAGTATTCAAAGTCAAACACAAGGTCCTCACTAACATATTCTCTTTCAGATACAAATCTCAAATGATTCTGTTTGATAATTTCGTTAGATAAAAGAACCATGCATACGGACATTTCAATATAATCTTGCCCATATGTATTAGCTCCACACATTCTTGGAAGAATTTGTTCTTTAGCATTGCCTTTAAAGATTTTTCCGGAACATACATTTAAATGTTTCTCTTCCCTATTTGAATACACTTTGGTATGTCCAGCCATGCAGGTATCAGAATTTGTCTCTGTTATAAGAGTGAGCATTTTCTCTATATGAGTTAATCCTATATAATCATCACCATCAATAAAAGTTACATACTTCCCAGATGCGACATCCAAGCCAGAATTTCTTGCAAATCCTAATCCACCATTTTTCTTATGGATCACCTTAATACGCTCATCTTTTCTTTGGTATTCATCACAAATCTTACCACTTCCATCTGATGAGCCATCATTCACTAAAATAATTTCAATATTTTTATATGTCTGATTGATAATGGAATCAATGCATCTGTGAATGTATTTTTCTACATTGTATATCGTCACAATAATGCTAATTAAATCTTCCATGATTGATTCCTCTCACTCTTTTTCAAATTTATTTTATACTACCTAAGAATGCAGACATATTTCTATATGTCTTAGAATGTTCTCTCATAATCTCTTTACTAAACTCTTCGTTGCCAACCAGCTTATTCATATTTTCCCATACTTCCGGTAATTCGTCGTGTTCATCAGAAAACAACCAGAAAAATTCATGCAGTGCCGATTCACCGGGTTCTTCATGCTTTCTGGCTCTATAAAGTTTCACAAGCTCAGCAGCCTCTTTCACTTGTGCAGCTTTTCTCTTTTTATAGTAGTCATCTAAACTCATTATCACCTTGCAAGGATTGCCTGCTGCTACACAATTACCCGGTATATCTTTATTGACCAATGAATTGGCTCCAATAATAACATTGTTTCCTATATGTACTCCCTGTAAAATTGTACTTTGCATTCCGAGAAAGACATTGTTTCCAATTTCCACCCCCCCCGATGATCCGAGAACCTCACCATATACGCCTTTTAAAACTGCCCAATCAAAGCCATGTGATAAAATAGTTACACCTGCCGTTATTTGAACATCATTTCCAATTTTAATCATCCAAGGTCGTGTTTCGTCAATAATCGTTGTTCGAGGGTCAAAAACAGTCGTTCTATCTCCAATTTCAACACCTATATTTTTCAAATATTTAATGTAAGATTCAGAATTGTAACGAACGCCGTATTTCAGCTTTCTAAAAAGAGTCTTTACCCACATCACTTAATCCTCATATATTTCTATAAACTCGTCTGCCATATTTGCTGAACTCGCTTTATCAAAATCCAAGTATTCAGCCCTGTTAATTCTATCATTTGAGAAATCAATATCCATAATATAACTTTTCCATTCGTCTGCATGCAAACTCAACCTGTCAAAGTATACAGAGCATTTTGTCTCATCAGACACCTTATCTGATATAATCGTATACAAACCGTTTACTTGAGCTTCTAAGGCACACATAGGAAGTCCTTCAAATCTTGATGGCAATATAAAGACATCCATAGCACTAAGATAATCTGGAACATTTGTAACTGCCCCGGCAAATACAACATTATGAATGCTCTCGTCTTCATCGACAAGCTTTTTCAAATCACAACCATTGGGTCTGTTTCCTACAAAAAGGAAAATATATCTCTCATCATTTTGAAACGCCTTTACGAGCTTATATATAAATTCCGGGTTTTTTGGGGGGGAAAAATCACTTACACTTCCTATCACAATTTTCTCAGATATATTCAGTTCTTCACGCACATTATTTCTTGCCGTTTGATTAAATTTGAATTTTTCAATATCCACTCCATTACGAATGATGGAAACGTTTTTATTTGTGTCAAACATCCAATCCGCAGCAGTTTTAGAACAAGCACATCTATACTGTGCGGACTTTACGATAGGTTTGGCAAGCAAATGTAACAAATAATTAACCGTTTTATAATGCCCATTAATCCCGCTTGAATGAGAATGAACAACTATACGTTTTATCCCAGCTTTTTTTGCCGCCAGATAGTAAATACTAATTTTCCACGTTGTATCCGAATGAATGTGTACTATATCGTATTCATTATGGCAAAGATATTTGTAAAAGCTCTTATAAACTTCATACTGCTTAATG
This sequence comes from Streptococcus sp., assembly GCA_003521145.1. Classification (GTDB taxonomy): domain Bacteria; phylum Bacillota; class Bacilli; order Lactobacillales; family Streptococcaceae; genus Streptococcus. The sequence continues at coordinate 7,519 of DOTL01000074.1, forward strand.
AATCTACTTTTGCAATCTAATTTACCTACACATTTGCTTCCCATAGAAATCAGATGTGCATAAACATCATTTTTAACAAAATCATCTGGGAAAAAGTAATCAAATATATAATCTTTTTGCAATTCCTTTTGTGCTTCGTAGGCAACAGAAAAAGCTCCGCCCTGGTTATTTAAATTTGCTTGTAATATACGTTTTCTTGTACTCATAATTTTCTACATATCTACCTTATTTATATTTTAACATTGCTCTGTACATTTTTTCATATGGCAAACTGATTTTAAAAAGCCTCTTCATGAATCCAATCTTCCATCTGCTTGACAAGAAATCTCTCTTTAAATTTCCAATATGAAATATATAGTAAAAAACGCTCTTAGGCTTTGCCAGATATAAAGTCTCGCCTTCATCAAAAAAGCGAAAATCTGCAAACATATCTATATCTGCCTTTTTCGGTTTCAATCCTGTTTCTGACAATCCCTCATATAACGTATCAGCAGAAACATTTAAGTCCATGTTTCCGAACCTTGTAATGAAGTCTAATGCTCCTCTTTGAATATCAATCACATTTCTGTATTCAAACGTAGGTTTACCATTTTCTAAATATTCGTAAGGAAGTCTATTAGCAGTTACATTCTCATTCTCAACTCGATAATTTTTAACCGAACCCCCTTGCTCTAAAAAGAGCGTTTCAAAGAGCCCAACAAAAGCACTTCTCTTATCTTTTGCATTTTTATCATGTAGAAAATCAAATAAGTAACCATCCAGATCCAAATAGGGTACAACTTCAATGTTTCTTTTATAATAATCAGCAACACCTATATAATAGCCTTTAATACTTGCATCAATCCCAAGTTTATTAAGCGTTTCTATCAAATACCGCTGCATTCCTCCAGACCAGCCAATATCTACTATTGCAAACTTTCCGGAAAGATGATTCTGCTCAATATACTTGACCAATAATTCGTATTCCTTTTTAGATACTGTCTCTATATACGATCCTAACTCGGAATACAAGCTGTTCAAATTCTTATTCTCTAATAATTCTTTCCTGTCAAAAGTGGTTTCAGCTGTAAAATCATATTTTTCAATTAAAGATCGATAATTATTTATATCAAGGCCAACACCATCAAATATGGATGTAAGCGAAACGAGTTTTGATGGAGAAATCATGTTAATTACATGAGGAAGTTCATAGTTCATCCATAAAATAGGAACTCTTAAGCTTCTCCTTGATACCTCTAAATAATGCGTTTGAACATCATTATAAAGTGCATCAAATGCTTTTTTCATAATGAGTCCATCTCTAGAAAAAAAATACACGTCCTTTATATCCGAATCTTTTACAGATTTATGAAGCCATTTGGAGTAACCCCATAAAAACATGCCATATTTTTCATATCCGAACCGATAATATTTGCTTTTCTCTATTGGCGAAGTATTATTCAAGAAAGAATTTATAATATTTTCCTCAATTCCAACTTCTTTTAGCTTGAATGTATTCTTTTCAATTTTTGTCGGGATATGGATTGCATCTACTCCATACTTTTTCGGAACTTCAAAATCCGATCTGTATGAATCGCCAATATGAATCAACCGATTTTCTTTTCCTAATTCACCAATAATAAGCTCAAACAACTCACCAGAATATTTTGTTTTTCCTACAGAGGATGAAAGGTATAATTTATCATACCCTCCAAGTCCTTCTCTCTCTAAAATCTGACATATAAATTCTTCCGGCAAATACATATCAGATGTGATAATGACCCTTTTCGATTTCAACGCATGTTTATATACCGGGAGAAACCAATCATTTGCTATTAAAAGCTCTCCTTCTGCTTCTAACTCTTCACTTGAAAAATCATATGGCATTTCTGCATAAATATCGGAAAGCGTCACCTCGACACCGTTCTTTTTGGTTCTTGCTCTTTTTTCAGCAGCAATTCTCTGTTCACAGAAGCCTATTTTATTATTCTTTTTCTCTATATATTCAAATACATCTGTTGGCTTCTTAACATTTCGTTTAAGTAATGTATCAAAAATATCAAACGATACGATATCATATTTTTCTATTTGATTGATAATGCTGGCAACATCGATGGAACTTGCAGTACTCAGCTTATCCCTTACTTGTTGTAGTATCTTCATTTCAATATCCCACCTACTAGATTTTCAAGCTCTTTACAGAACTTCTCATTATTGCTACTCATCCCATGCCCCATTTTAGCAACAATCACATCGTATTTTTTGATCACATCACCAAGTGTGCTAATGTCCTCAACCGGGATAATAGTTCCCATTCTCCGGGCAACATTTCTTGCAAATTCTACCTGGTGGTCATTCACATGTTCATCAAATCGGTGTTGACGGGGTACAACAATAGGTGTCTTACCGATTTGCAAAGGCATAATAAAGCTCGCAGGGCCTCCGTGAGTGATAATAATATCAGCTTTTTGCATAAATTTACTCATTTGATCAAAACTTATCAAACGAGACCACTGACAAAATTTAGGTTCGTAGATAGAATATCCTGTTTGAATAAAGACCTCTTCCTTTATCACTCCTGTTTCAACTAAATGATCCACTTCCTGAATTAAGCGATTAAAAGGTTGTTCGTGTGTTCCTACTGTTACAAAAATCATTAAAAGATACTCCCTAAATTAATAGCTTTTGAATAAACTTTTTTCATTTCCTCCCACTGAACGATAAATTTATCTGTCACTGGATAAACCAATTTCCCAGTTACTGTCGGTTTATCTATTCTATCAAATACTTCTATATAAACCGTCTTAGCTCCAAATAGTTTACCAATGTAAAAGAATGGAACGGCTACCGCAGCTCCAGATGAAATAATGACATCAGGTTTTTCTTTTTTTAATACTTTAATAGCTAGAAAAGTATTTTTAATTAAATTTTTTAAGTTTCGATTTGTAGGAAAGTGACAAGAATACATTTTTTCATCTTTTAAGATGCTTCTTGCATCCTCTTTATCAAAGGTTACCCAAAAACGTTCTTCATCCTTCCAGAATGGTTTTAACATATTTAAATGTGCTAAATGCCCTCCAGATGACCCTACTAAACAAATTTTCATTTTTTTCTCCCAATACAAGAATGAAGAGGGGGCTCTACTTACTTCCCTCTTTTTTAAAAACCACGACGATTGTCTTCAACAATATCTTGATATCCGACCAAATCGACCAGTTATCGATATATTCAACATCGAGTCTTACCACCTCATCAAAGTTGGTAATATTACTACGACCACTTGCCTGCCATAGACCTGTAATTCCTGGTTTAAAGCTGAGGCGACGTTTTTGTTCCGGTGTATAAGATTCGTACTCATCCAATGTTGGTGGACGTGTTCCTACCAAGCTCATATCGCCTTTTAGAACATTCCAAAATTGTGGAAGTTCATCAAGACTCGTTTTACGAATGAAATGTCCAATTTTGGTAATACGTGGATCATTGTCCATCTTAAACATACCACCAGACATTTGATTCTGTGCCATCAAATTCTTCTTGATTTCTTCCGCATCAACACACATAGAACGGAATTTATAAAACTTGAAGATACGTCCATTTTCTCCCACACGATCTTGAGCAAAGATAGCTGGTCCTCCATCTTTACGAATAAGAGGATAAAGGAAGATTCCAACAATACCACAGAGCACCAAACCAACTAGAGCTCCACAGATATCGAGGAAGCGTTTCGCCAAGATATCTCCATAACTATAAAAATGCGTAGAAAACGTAACAACTTTGAAAGGACCTAATTGTTGGATACGTTTTTCGCCCTGACTCATAAATTCAAGGGCATTAAAATTAATGGATACTGGAATTCCCATAAGTTCAAATGGTGACGCATAATCCCAAATCTTGTACTGCTCACTTGGCAGATTAATCAAAACTTGGTCTACTACTGAGTGTGTCGCATATTCAATCAAATTTTCAGGTTTAACACTCTTGATAAATGGATCAGTGAAATAAGGATTATCCAAGACACAAACTGCTGTAATCCTACCATCCATATTGTCATTCATACGAGACAAAACATTTTCTAGACGTGCTTGATCAGAAATCAAGAGAATATTCTTATTACTTTTACGACGTGTATAAATAGATGAACGGAAATACTTAAGAACCGTGTTTGTTAGGTATAAGAGAATACCTGAAATCACAGTAACATAAAGAAGTCCGCGACGTGAGATTGAAAAACTTCCATCTGCAAAAAACGAGAGAAAAGTTGTAATTAGAGCAAATATGAAACAATATTTGATAGTTGCAATGAGTTCATCCAAGTAGCCTCTATACTTAAGATTTTCATAATAACTACTGATATAGAAAGACACTACATGTACGACACCAAAAAGGACAATGCTTCCTTGGGTAATATCTGTATAAGGTATTTTACTAGCTACCAAGGCTGCTAAAACAACCACAACCAACTGTATAATACCAATTTCAATGCGACGAATCTCTTGTTTTTCTTTCACTCTAAGCCCCTTTTTAATCTGTTAAGGTATAGGGAGCAGCATCATCCCCATTAATGCTATCCTTTTCTACGACGATGTGCTCTTGAATGACGTTCTTTTTGTTCTGCTTTTTTTCCGTACTCACCATATGATCCATACGAACCGTATGACCCATATTTATCTACTGTCATATCAACTTTATTAAGAACAACACCTAAAAATTGAGAACTAGTTTGTTCCAACTGTTCAACAGCTTTTGCTACAAAGCGACGTTTAATTCTCCCAGCTGCTGTAGCCAAGAGACTTGCATCGGCCTGATGGGCAATAATAACTGCATCAATTACCAAACCAATTGGTGGGGTATCAATGATGACGTAATCATAACGACTGCGAGTAACATCCAACAAATGTCTAAAATTGTCATTTTGCAAAAGACTTGTTGGATTAGGTGGAACAGGACCAGATGTAATGACGTCCAAACCAGAAACGTTAGTTTGACAAATAGTTTCATTTAAATCAGCATTTCCTGAAAGGAAATTTGAAAGACCTTTATAAGGCTCATTTGATTTAAATGTTCCTGACAAAACAGAGTTACGAGTATCAGCATCAATCAGAAGTGTTCGTAGCCCAACACTAGCAAATGAAATCGCCAAGTTAACAGATGTCGTTGATTTTCCTTCACCACTTTCAACAGAGCTAATCGCAATCACTTTAATCTGAGCACCAGAAAATTGAATATTTGTGCGAATAGCGTTATAATACTCTTCCGTCTTTTTAGCAAAGTCTACTTTTGATTTAACTAACTTTAATAAAGGCATTTCTTCTCCTTAAATTTTATCTGTATCAGGGACAATTCCAAGAAGTGTCATTCCAAGGGCATCTTCCACATCTTCTGGACGGCGAACACGATCATCTAGGATTTCACGTACCAATACACCAACCACTGCAAGGAATGCTCCAAGCACTGCCCCAAGAAGCACATTACGTTTGATATTTGGTGAAGATGGTGACTCTGGCAATTTAGCTTCTTCGAGCGTTGTGACATCTTCAACTTTTGTCACGTTCTTGATTTTTTCTGAAGCAACTTCACGAACCTTATTGGCAAGTGTTTGCGCATCTTGACCAGTTTTAGCATTAACAGAAATTGAAATAAGACGAGTATCAGTAGGAATATTAACTGAAATCATTTTAGCAAGTTCTGCTTCTGTTATATTCAATTTTTCATCTTTGATAACTTCTGACAATACATCATTTGATGTAATAATCTCTTTATAGTCATTTACCAAATAGGTACCAGCTTGCAAATCTTGAGCAGAAAGATTCTTATTATCTGTTGCCTGATTAACCACATAGATACGCGTTGTTGATGTATATGTTGGTTGGATAAAGAAATAAGTACCTAAGAAACTGAAAGCAGCGACATAAAAGGCTGTAAATAGAATAAATACTTTTTTAGTCCAAAGTTTATGTAGCAATGCTAGTACGTCGATTTCATCACTTTTAGTGTTATCTTGATTCATAATATCTCCTATAAATATTGATTTTCTAGTAATGTTTTGGGATTTTCAATAAAAAGATTCTTAGCACGTTTGGGGCCGTAGTTCTTTTTAACAATTTCATAAGCATCTTTCATAAATGGTGGTCTCGGCCCAAGATTATGCATGTCGCTAGCAACCATATGAACTAACTTTTTCTCCAAGAAAAAGCGAACACGTTTCTTTCTTACTTTATCTTTATCTCCAAAGAGCTTTGGTTTGAGGACATGTGAGCTATTGACTTGAGTATAGCAGCCCATATTGATGATTTCTCGAACACGATCAGCATTTTCTTCGAGGGCATCATAGCGCTCAATATGAGCAACAATAGGCGTTACCCCCGCTCTCAAAACATTACTAAGCCCACTATGAATTTCTTTCCAAGATGTGCGAGCACTAAACTCAATCAAAGCAAATTGAGTGTTGTGCATGCGCGGAATGAGATTCTTTTCAAGTTTCTCCACAATGTCTGAGGTGTAATAAAGTTCACCTCCATAATAAATAGTTAAGTCTGGATAAAGTGCTTCTGCCTCTGCTTTTACCTTAGAAAAGTTGGCAAAAATTTTATCCTCTGGAGTCTCAAACATCCCCTTACGACGATGGGATGTTGAAACAATCTTACGTACCCCCTGGGCGTAACTTTCACCAATGAGGTCTAAACTTTCTTCTAAAGTTTTAGGACCATCATCAACATCAAAAACAATATGTGAGTGAACGTCAATCACTTATTTTTCCTCCATCAGATTTTTGATAGCTTGAGAGGCTCTTGCCACACTCGAATTATCTAGTTTCATCATGTAAAGACTAGAATTTGGCATAGCATAAGAGGTCAATTGTCCGGTTGAACCTGTACCAGTTACTGCTTGAGACGTTACTGTAAATTTAGAGCCTGAATCAAGTTGTGTATTAGCCAAAGCATTAATGGTATCCAAAGAAATATTTGTCTGAACAGAGTCTTGGAGATTATTAACGATTGAAGTAAAGTTTGATACAGACTTTAGAGAAGCCAACTTGTTTACAATCGCAGAAATGACTTTCTCCTGGTTTTTACCACGGTCATTATCTCCGCCATCTAAACTATAGCGTTCACGAACAAATCCAAGTGCTTGCTCTGAATTCATTTGGATATCTCCAACTGGGAAATCAAACTTCCCATGAAGACTTGTGAAAGCTTGATCATTATGGACTGTCACACCACCAAGTTGGTCAATCAACTTAAGGAAAGATGTGAAGTTAATTCGTGCATAGTAATCAATCTTAGTACCATATAGATCTTCCAGAGTTTGTTCAGATGTTTCAACACCATAAATACCTGCGTGGGTTAATTTATCATACTGGTTTGCCCCACCACCAGGAATCTTAACGTATGCATCACGTGGAGTAGTCGTCAAGAGAATCTTATGTTTATTCATGTTTACTGTCATAATAATATTGACATCTGAACGTGACACTGTTGAAATCGAACCGTAGGTATCAATACCACTAATATAAATATTGAAGACTTTTGAATCTACTTGTTTTGCAGAGTTGTTATTCTTCTTTTTAATTTTATAAGTATAAATTGTTTTTAGATTTGAAGCATAGTTACTATCGACAGACTCTAATAGGCTTGCATAAGAGCCACTCAAGACCATAGCTTTAGATTTGCCAGACTTAAGATTATCATAAGCTTCTTGATATGAGGCAACATCATCAACTTTAACATCAACTTTTTTATCTTTTTTGAGAGCTGACATCAAGATCTCGATATTGTTCTTATCAACCTTAGTAGGTGCCTGTACGCTAGTAAGCTGGCTCACATCTTTGATGTCACTTTCCTTAGGAACCACGATGCTCATTTCTACTTCAGAAAATGCTGCCGTCTGATTCATACGGTTAGTGATGTCAATCATTTGTTTAAAACCAAAAATACCAACCAGAGAAACTAGCGAGAAGATAACCAATACAACCGTTGTCACTAGTGGTGATTTCTTAGTCTTCTGAAGGAAGATGCTAATAGCAAGAACTACCAACAAACCAATGGTGATAATGATGTTCAAAAACCTAAAGGATAGGAAATTATAATTGAACATGGTGAATAATAAGACCAATGCTAAAATAGTATACAAAATGGTCAATCCAACGTTGACCATCCCCCACGATCTATTACCCGTACGTTTTTGCTTACGATTCGTACGCGAACTCATATAAATTGCTCCTAAAAATTAAAATTAAGTATTCCCCATTATTATTATAACATTAATACAATTTCATTTCAATTGTCATTTTTTTCAAAAAAAACAAAAAAAACGTTTTCATTATGATATCAATCATTTAATTTATATCATTTTTCATTATATTGTGAACTATCTTTCACATTTTTAGTAGTTAAACTTTAAATTGTCGGATATTTACCTATTTATTACAAGTCTTCTTCTTCCAAATATTTTTATTTTTTCTAGTAGTTTGAAAAATTTTAACTTATTATCACTTCGAACAGATATTAGCTACAACACAAAAGGACGACCAAATGGCGTCCTTTTACAAACTAGTCTGCAATTAGTGTTTCAAGACCAACTTTCATCATATCAGTGAAAGTATTTTGACGTTCCTCAGCTGTTGTGTCCTCATCTGGATTTACCAAACTATCAGAAATAGTCATAATAGCCAGAGCATCTACTTGGTGTTGGGCTGCAAGGTAGTAAAGTGCTGCTGCTTCCATTTCGACAGCCTTTACGCCCCATTTCCCAAGCTCAATATTTTTTTCAAAATAATTTGAGTAGAAAACATCAGAAGATAGAACATTACCAACATGTGTTGTCATACCAAAATTTTTGGCGATGTGATAAGCCTTATCTAAGAGATTGAAACTTGCAATTTGTGGGAAATCGTATTGTGGCCAATCGTTACGAATAATGTTAGAGTTTGTCGCTGCTGCTTGCGCTAGAACTAACTCACGAACGTGAACATTCTCATTCAAAGAACCGGCAGTTCCTACGCGAATTAATTTTTTGACACCGTAGTCAACAATGAGCTCACGTGCATAGATAGAGATAGATGGCATCCCCATCCCAGTCCCCATTACTGAGATACGTTCACCCTTGTATGTTCCTGTGTAACCAAACATGTTACGTACTTCGTTGAAACACACAGCATCTTCAAGGAAATTTTCGGCAATAAATTTTGCACGTAAAGGATCCCCAGGTAGGAGAATTTTATCAGCAATTTCACCTTGCTTAGCAGCAATATGGATAGACATAATATAAGATACCAAGGGCGTTAAAGAGGAAAGTAAAAATAGGAAATCCGACAAAGATGCTTCGCATCTAGGAGGATTTATCTTGTTTACACAGCCTCTAGCCCGGGTTCAGTTTCAAACCCGAACTACCCTACCTTTCTTTTTTTATTAAGACGACAGGTGACATCAGAACAAAGTAAAAATAGGAAACTGGCGACGCATTGTAAATGCTAAACAGTTTATCTTTTTTACACAGTTCTCCGCCCGTATTCAATTCAATGAATACAGTTAACCCATCCTTTCTATTTTTGATGGTAAAGGAGCAGACAGAAAACAAATGAAGACTATCTATTTTCAAAGTTTTCTGCTCGTGTTCAAATCAGAACACACGCTCTACCTTTGTTAATTTTTATTTTTAAATATTTTTCTACTATTATTTTTCTACTATTATATAGTCGATAAATAATTACTTCAAAAGTGGATTAAGCTTGAGTCAATGAATCAAGAAAATCGTATAACTTTTTGTTCATTTCAGAATCATCGTTTGCACGTAATTTTCAGGTGTTTGAACGAAAGGCAACTCTTTATTTTCCTTACGTAAATACTCTTCACCGTCAGCAGCTATAAGTAAATCAATGGCTTCAAGATCAAACTCCAAGTGTGCCTGAAAGGCATAGTGTTTAGGACTGAAGCGAGCAATTTGGCGTGGACAACCTTGACTTGTATCAAGAACAACTGCATTATTAGTCAATCCAGGCATATCACCATGCCAGTGACCGGTATTTAGGATTTTACCAAAACCTTTGACATGCTCATCAGCTAATCCATCATTCGTAAGTATTATTGGAAACACACCAATTTCGCGTTATTTACTATGCTCATACTTACCACCATAGGCCACAGACAGAAGCTGAGCTCCCAAACATGCACCAACAATATAGATATCAGCAGCAATTGCTTTTTGCATAAATGCAATATCAGCCTCTGGGTCATAATAAGGAAAGGCCTGACGATCCTCATCAGGTGATTGAGGGCCACCCATCACAATTAGAAAATCAATACCTTCAACGGTTTCAGGAAGAACTTTTTCCTCATATACCTTGCTTGGTTGATGTGATATTATGCCCACGGTCTCTTTAGCCCATCTTAAATAGGCTCCTGGAACTTCAAACGTTTCGTATAAGATAACCTGAATCAGACTAGCAGGGTCTGAGCCAACTTTACCGACTTGATACATTGCCTCCTTACCAACGATTGGGCGAACACAATAAGCTGACAAGTAGGTTGTCACAAGAATGATACCTAAGTTTTTTAGTCTCCAACTAATCCCTAAGGTTTCCAGAACAAACAGTGTACTCGCAAAGGGAACTTGGTATACCGCAGCTAAGCCAGTGCCTGCCCCGCAAGCAATTAGCAATTTGTCTATCAACAACATCTAAATGCAAGGCTTTGGATAGAAGACCACCAAATAGAGCGCCTAATTCTCGAGGCGCTCCCTCTTTACCAATTGAGGAACCAGCTCCAACGATTGCAACCTGCATCAAAGCATGTAGACTTTGCCCAAGAAAATTTTGACTCTTCTTACCAACGAGTTGCTTAGCCTTACTAATGGAAAGAAGGGACAATCGTCGCTGAAGGAAATACCAAAAGATACTAGCTAAGATACCAGCTAACAGTATAACTACGAAACGTCGATAAGCACTTACAGAATTAAATTGTAACAAGAGATCTGTCGTATCATTGCCAAAAGTAAGAAGCTTTATAAAATCTAAAAGATAGTAGCAAAGAATACCGATCAGACCAGAAGCTATTCCGGTTGTCAAAACAGCTAAACTTAACCTAATAAACTTAGCTGACGACATTAAACGTTTGCTTTCCCGAAAAAGAATGTTTTAAAGTTCAGCCAAAATAGCTTTCAGCAAGCCTTTGAAATCCCCTTTAACACGTTCTGTCACTTCCACCACTTCTTCGTGATTGAGTTCTTCTTGGAAACCAGCCGCAAAGTTGGTAATACATGAAATACCAAGAACTTTCAAACCAGAATGTGCTGCAACAATGACTTCAGGGACAGTTGACATCCCAACAGCATCTGCACCAAGAGTCTTATAAGCACGAATTTCAGCTGGAGTTTCGTAAGTTGGACCAGTTACACCGATATAGACACCCTCATCTAATTTAATGCCCAATTTGTCAGCAACTCGATGAGCGGTTTCACGATATTCAGGTGTGTAAGCTTTCGACATATCAGGGAAACGAGGACCAAAATCATCCAAGTTTTCTCCAATCAATGGGTTTTGACCAGTCATGTTGATGTGGTCAGTGATGGCCATCAAAGTACCTGGACCAAAGCCGATACCACCAGCTGCATTGGTTACAACAACTCCTTCGCATCCAAGTGCTTTCATAACACGTACAGGAAAAGTAACGACTTCGAGCGGATTTCCTTCATAAAAATGGAAACGCCCTTGAAGAGCCAAAACCTTACGTCCAGACAAGGTTCCGTAAACAAGTTTTCCAGCATGACCGACAACCGTTGATTGTCCCCAGTTTGGAATATCCGTATAATCGATGATAACTGCGTCTTCAACTTCTTCAGCTAATTCACCAAGTCCAGAACCCAAAATTAAACCAAACTCAGGTTTTTCAATTCCTTTGCTTTCCAAAAATGCTTGAGTAACTCTAATTTTTTCAAGTACCGACATGTTATTTCTCCCTTAATTTTTATTTTATTCTTAAAAAGTGACCAATTTTTGAAAAAGTTCTTGCATTTCGAATGGTTATATAGGGATAGAAAGGTATTTTCAATAACTTCTTATGATAAGCCGTTTGACTATAAGTTGATTTATCATACTTTCCCCAGTAGACACCAAGTTGACCAAGATGAAGAATTTCATCTTTCAACTCTAAAGAGTTAAAAACCTTCTTCATTTCGTTCTTATCAAGTCTTTCAGTGAATAAGAGGACGTCTTTTCTATAGAAATCATCTTCCCACCACTCGGGTAAAGATGCCACTTCACATTGGTAATCTTCCAGAGTAAAGAGAGAAAACACCTTAATAAATGGATAAGCCTTATTTAGAAATATCTCTAAAACTAAGAGGAGTTCCTCTTTCATCAAGGATGAATCAAAGAAAAGATCTCCACTAATTACATAGGAAGAAACATTTGACACACCGAGTTCTTCTAACTCACGACAAAAATCTTCCAAGACTACTTTGTGACGACCACCAACGTTTATCCCACGAACCAAGAATGCATAGCGCTTCATTTTAGACAAGTTTATCCAAGAAGCTTTCACCAATCATGGCTTTATCTACATCAAAGTTTTCAGCGACAGTTGCTGAGATGTCAGAGAAATGACCTACTGGAATAAGTCCGTTTCCTTTGAATGATGGGCTATAAGCCAAGAAAGGAATATATTCACGAGTATGGTCTGTACCTGCATAAGTTGGATCATTTCCGTGGTCTGCTGTAATCATTAAAAGATCATCTTCACGCATAGCAGCAATGATTTCAGGCAAACGTTGGTCAAATTCGTGCAAGCAATCACGATATCCATGAGGGTCACGACGGTGTCCATAAAGGGCATCGAAGTCTACCAAGTTTGTGAATGAGAAACCATGTTTGAAGTCTTCAGAAGTCATAGCTTTAATCAAATTATCAATACCGTGGCTATTTGATTTGTTGTGTCCCATATCATGGTTGATACCAGCTCCGTTGAAAATATCATTGATTTTACCAACGGCGTATGTATCGATACCAGCTTCATTCAATTTATCCAAAACAGTTGGTTCAAATGGTGAAACAGCCAAATCACGACGGTTAGATGTACGAGTGAAGTTTCCAGGCTCACCAACGTAAGGACGAGCAATGATGCGCCCTAGAAGAGCTGGACGTTCAAGGGTAATTGAACGCGCATATTCACAAATACGATACAATTCATCCAAAGGAATAACGTCTTCGTGTGCAGCAATTTGAAGAACTGGGTCAGCTGAAGTGTAAATAATCAATTCACCAGTTTCCATTTGACGAGGTCCAAAGTCTTCAATAACAGCTGTACCTGAGTATGGTTTATTAGCTTCACGAATAACTTTACGGCCTGAGAATTCCTCAATTTTAGTGAGAATTTCTTCTGGGAATCCGTTCCAGAAAGTATCAAAAGGTTCAGTAATATTGAGACCCATGATTTCCCAGTGACCAGTCATCGTATCCTTACCAAGAGAAACTTCCTGCAATTTTGTTGCATAACCAGTTGGGTTACTCTCTGCTGCTACTGTTTTCAAAGGTGTTTCACGAGGAATATTTCCTAGACCAAGATTAGCCATATTTGGCACATTCAATCCTACTGATTTAGAGATATGACCAAGGGTATCTGAAGCACCATCTGGCACACCTGCATTGACAAAGTCATTAGCATCTGGAGCAGCACCAATTCCAACTGAATCAAGAACGACTAAATGCATTCGGTTAAATTTGGACATAATAACACCACAAAGAGATAAAATCTTTTCGAAATTACCTCTTGCCTTTCTATATTATTTAATAGTTTGACAAAAATTAATTAGTTTTCCTCATTAAAAGTGAGGGGAAATCAAAATTGGACTAGGCCTTGACTTCAACGACCTTAACACCGTCTTTTCCTGCAACGATGACTTTGTTAACCATACCATTGAACAATCCATGATCGACAACACCTGTCATAGCTTTTAGTTCTTCACCAAGAGCTACTGGATTTTCAATCTTACCTAAATCAAGATCGATGATATAGTTCTTCATATCTGTAACAAAGCGATTACCTTCCTCCGTAAGTCGGAATGACGGCTTATAGCCCTTCGACTCAAAGATACGATAGAGACGATCAGCACCATATTGAACCACTTCAACTGGTAGTTTGAAAGCACCTAATTGATCAACCATTTTAGACTCATCAACCACCCAGATATATTCTTTTGTAGGTGTAGCGACGATTTTTTCCATCAAAAGGGCACCACCGCCACCTTTAATCCCATTGAGTTGGGGGTCTACTTCGTCGGCTCCATCAACAGTAACATCAATACTGTCAATATCGTCCACTGCCTTCAAAGGAATACCTAAGCCTTCAGCTTGTTTAGTAGTTTGACTTGATGTAGTTACACCAACAACACTAAGGTCTTCTTCCTTAATACGACGGCCAATTTCCTCTACGAAGAAATAAGCTGTTGACCCTGTACCGAGTCCAACAACCATTCCATCTTCAACGTATTTGGCGGCGGTTACACCAGCGATTTTCTTAAGTTCTTCCATGCTCGTCTCCTTGCATCTTTCTATAATAGTCATTCAAAACAATTATAACATGTTTTACCAGTAAATAGAAATGATATAAGGGAGGAAAACCTAGCAAAAATAAAAACTAGATTCTAAATAGAATCTAGTTTTTATGGGGAACTAATTTAATAGCACCACTTTATCTTCTTTACGACGTTTGAAGAATCCTACAAAAGCTGCAAAAATCATTGAAAGAAGTCCAATAAATCCAGCATTGCTAGTGTGCTCACCAGTTTGTGGCAACTCAGCTTGAGGCACTACAGGAACTTCAGTATCTGGAGTTGGTGTAGTTGGCGGTGTCACTGGAGTTGGAGAAGTAACAGGTGTCGGTGGTGTTTGTGGTGTTTGTGGTGTTGGTGCCTTAGGTTCTTCAGGTTTTTCACCTGGATTCTTAGGCAAACCAAGATTAGAGTTGATTGCGAACCAGTATACTGTTGGTGCACCATCAGCATTTGTACCTTCAGCAGTAAATACCAAGTGACCATTTATCATCTTGATACTTGCACCTCCATAATAGAGGTAAAGTGAATCAGCATTATCCCAACCTGTCAATTCTGATGTTGTCTCACCATTAAAGACTGCACCATGGTCAATGTATTGGTTATCTTTAAATGATGCCACCTCTTTTGTAGAAGAATCGTAAGAAACACTTGAATTTGGAATTGAAATGTATTTATTGTTTCCAACATTTACGTACTCTTGGTGCTCTATATTTTCAAACTTCTTCTTAGGAGTAAAGATGATACGTCCAGATGTTGGATCAATAGTGTAAGAACCGATCACATCATCTTTACCGTCTAGAGTGAACTCATCTGTTCCAATAGAGTGACCATTCCCAGCACCTGAAGCATTGACTGAAGTTGCATCGATAACAGGTTCTTCACTAACTGTAAATTCGCTACCATTCCACGTTGCTGTTTGCGCGCCACAATCTTCATTGGATCTTCATTGGATTTTCAGCAGAGATAGTGACATCAGCAGTATCAAAGTCAGCAGTTTCATTTTTAACAACAACCGCATTGTTTTCAATGCTCATTGATGAACCATCTGCATACGGATCCCAAGTTCCTCGAACAGTTTGTTACCATCTTTATCCTTGGCTTCTACTGTAAGAGCACGAGGTTTATCCCCACTATCTACATAGGAAGCACCTGTCCAGTGGTTAAGAGAGTTCAAAGCAACAATCGCATTGTGTTGTGTCAAATCAAACTTATTGCCATTACCATCATAGAATTCAACATCTACAGCAACTTTAACTGGTTTATTTTGGTCTGTTGAAGCAGCGACTGTTAATGTTACAGTTGGATCCGAGCTAACGGCTGCAATTCCCTTACCATCATTTTATGGAAAACTCAAAATCTCATAGCGGTAAATCACGCGCTTGATTGGATGCATATCCGTATTTTCACGCATGCTTGACTGATTCAAGTTATCATAAGTAACGACAAATTTGTCGCCCTCTTTCACTTGAATGTAATCAGTTTCATTATTGGCTCAAGGACTAGTTGCTAAAATGTCTGAAGCTTCCAATTTATTGGAATCATACTGATGTACATTGCTTGTATTCAAACGAGCTTGAGCATCACAAGTGAGATAAGCACTGGTGCCATTGATGGTATGAATAGCTCCACCTTCACGTTGGAAAGCCAAATCTTGAACAGTTTCTACATCTTTTAGGTCTTGGAAACCATTATCATTCATGTACTTATCATAGGCTGCTTTATCTTTATCGTATTGCGCTTTCTTAGCTTGATATTCTTGTAAATCTTTATCGTATTATGCTTTAGCTGTCTTGTAAACAGCCAATTCTGCGTCATACTTGGCATTAGCTGCATCAGCTGCTGCTTTTTCTGCTACTTTAGCATCGTAAGCTGCTTTAGCAGTCTTGTAGGCAGCAAAATCGGTCTGGTATTTTTCATAAGCGGCATTATAAGTAGCTAAATTTTTCTCATACTGCTCTTGGGCAGACTTGTTTTCGATTTCTGTACGAACTTTTTCAGCTACTTTAGAATCATAAGTTGATTTTTGAGTATTATACTCTTCCAATGCTGCATCATAGGCTTTTTTATCAGCTTGATATTTAGCTAATCCTTTTTCATAAGCAGCTTAATCAGTATCATACTGTGCTTTAGAAACAGCGTTTGCTTTATCAGCTGCTGCTTTTTCAGCCACTTTAGAATCGTAGTCAGCCTTAGCTTGATCATACTCAGATACATCTTTTTTGTGGACTTCTTTTGCTTTTTGATAATCAGAAACAACTGTATTAATCTCTTTTGATTGAGCTTGGTTGTCAGCAATAACCCCCTCTAGAGATGTATGTGTTGAGGTGCAGTTTCTTCGACTTCTACCCCTTCTTTTACCGCAGAGGTTTTAGCATCCTCAAGACTATCAGTTGTAACAAAACTTGTTGTTACAGTGGTATTTCCTTCTTTTTTGACAAAAACAACTTGCTTCTCTGATTCATCAACAGTCGTTACCGGATTAGCAGCATCTGTTAGCACAGAAGCACTAAGTGGTGTATCCACAGCAGCTGAAGTTGAAACCTCAATTGCATGTATACCAGTTGCACCCATCGCAAGAATGGTTGTACCCAATAGAACAGAAACAGCTCCAAAGCTATACTTTCTGATTGAAAAACGTTGTGAATCTTTTCTTCCCATATCACAAATTTCCTTCTAAATTTTTTTAACACCTAAAGTCTATCGCTTTTAAACTTTCTGTCAATATAATTGTTTTAATATTTTCAATAATTTACACTCATTTTTAATTTGTAAGTATTATTTAATTGATTCTTTAGTTTAAATGAATAACTGCCTTAATTTATATGTTACTTATTCTGAAAATTAGAATTAAATTGCACTATATAATCTTAGTATTAAAGTTTTTGTTAATTGTTTTTGTAAATATTTTTGTTAAAATATCAAAAAAAGCACCAAGGGGCTCAAATCTTTATAAAATTTGGACAGCTCTGTTACTTGCTTCATTGATTTGATAACAATACCTAATGACAATCCAAGTGCAGATATCAGACATCATTGACTTAAGATTTTTTTGACCAAGGCCTTCAAATCTGGAACTACTTCTTCCATAAACCATGGATTTTTAGCTTGCCAAATATTATTTCGAGGAGAGGGATGAACGAGAGGGAAAAACTCTGGAAGGTAATCTTTGTAATGCTTAACTGTATCCGTTAATTTTGCCGATGATTTTTGATGTAAATAGTAACGCTGTGCATATTTACCTACTAAAATCGTCAATTGAATATCAGGGGCTAAAGCAAGAACTTTCTCATGCCACTTATCTGCAAATTCTTTGCGAGGAGGTAAATCACCTGATTTTCCATGACCTGGGAAGTAAAAATCCATTGGCACAATAGCAAACATACCAGATTCATAAAATTCTTCGCGTGAAACACCCATCCAATCCCTGAGATTATCTCCACTAGAATCATTCCAGTAAAGGCCGGACTCTTGGGCACGAATACCTGGAGCTTGTCCTACGATATTAATTCGTGCCGTTTTTGGAATGGTAAACAAAGGTTTTATACCTTGTTCCGTAAAAGCTTTATTTTGTTCATCGGACATGATTGCTTGTGTTAATTCTTCAAGTGTTTCCATATTTCCCTCCTCAAAAAAGAGACAAATCTGTCTCTCTTTTTTATTTGATTAACTCATAGATAGCTTCTGCATAAATGGCAGCTGCACGGTATAAGTCTTCAACCTTAGTAAACTCATTCGCTTGGTGCATCGTGTTGACATAACCAGGGAACATAGCTCCATAGGCAACACCACGTTTGAGGAGACGTCCAAATGTCCCACCACCAATAATTTGTTCATGACCTTTAAGTCCTGTTTGTTTCTCATAGACTGAAAGAAGAGTCTCTACCATAGGATCATTAACTGGTACATAATGTGGCACATGACCATGTTCTGAGAGACTAACTGCCTTAGGACCTTCAAGTTTTTCAAGACCAGCCTTAATAGCGTCCGTATCAACCCCTTGAGGGTAGCGAAAATTCAAAGCAATTGTATTATCTTCAGATTCCTTAGCGAAGTTAAATACACCAGCATTCATGGTCAATTCACCCATCTTAGGATCTGTATAGGCAAGACCTGTCTTTTCAGCGAAGAAATCCTTATGAAGTGTTTCAGCAATTAAATCCAAATACGTTTTAGCATTGCCTTGGAAATCAAATTGGCTAAGGAAGCGGGCTAAGTAGGTTGCTCCATTAATACCATTTTGAGGCATCATACCATGAGCTGATTTCCCATGAATAATCACATGGAAAACACCCGCTTCCTCGGTCACTTGACCAGTAACTTCTTGCTCCGCAACAAAGTCTCCTAATTTGGCCTCGAGTTCTTTCAAAGTGATAGGCCCAGAAAAATCTGCACTTGCTGATTCAGGAACCATATTTTCACGCAAACCACCATTAAAAGACACAAGACTATAGTCCCCATCATTTTGACCTTCAAAATGGAGATAGGCTGTAATATTACCCTTTTCACCATTGATAATTGGGAATTCTGCATCAGGTGAAAAACCAAAATCAGGATCTTTCAATCCATTATGAGCGAAGTAATAATCCATATCGCCCCAACCAGATTCTTCATCAGTACCAACAATGAAGCGCACACGCTTAGATACTGGAAGCTCAAGCTCTTTAATAATTTTCAAGGCATAGTAACAAGCCATTGTTGGGCCTTTATCATCTGATGACCCACGAGCAAAAAGTTTGCCATCTTTGATTACAGGTTCATAAGGATCTGTATCCCAACCACTCCCAGCTGGAACCACATCCAAGTGTGCAAAGATACCCAAAACTTCATCACCTTGACCAAATTCAAAGTCACCAGCATAATTATCAATATTACGAGTTTTATAGCCATCACGTTCAGCTAAAGCAAGAAAATGTTCTAAAGCTTTAACTGGACCAGGACCAAATGGGTGCTTATCATCAACCTTACTGTCATCACGTTCTGAGTCAATACGCAAAAGACCAAAAAGGTCATCCATCAAAGCATCTTTGCGCTTATCAACTTCGGCACGAAAATCAATTGTCATAATTTACTCCTTACTGTCTCTAGTTAGCATTATTTTACCATTTTTAGTCAGAGTTTTCATCCCTTATAAACACAAAGCCAATAAAAATTTCAATCCCTTACCTAATGTCACAAGAGTCTATACCATCTTTAATAGCATGTGAAAAAATTCCTAAATCAGGAACACTCGAATCTAAAATGATACCATTACTTTCAACTAGAAAACCCTACCCTTGGTTACTGATCTCTTTTTACTTTAGGCTTTACTATTGAAATCACTCACATTGTAGCATTGCGATATTATCATTTCAAGAATTTCCAAAAACTTTAGAATATTCTCTTCATTAATGCTATAATAGGTTTATCAAAACTAAGGAGATGCATTATGCCATTTGTAAAAATTGATCTCTTTGAAGGTCGTACTGAAGAACAAAAAATCGAACTTGCTCGCGAAGTTACTGAGGTTGTATCACGTGTTGCCAAAGCACCTAAAGAAGCCATTCATGTTTTCATTAATGATATGCCAGAGGGAACTTACTACCCACACGGTGAAATGAAGAAGAAAAACTAATCATCATTAAGCAGTCACATCCGTGGCTACTTTTGATATAAAAAAACTGGAATGAAACTCCAGTTTTTTTATATTATCGTTGGTAATTCATCATCGTCGTCAAAATTCTCCACGACTTCTTCACTAGGCAATGGTTTTTGTAGTTTTCCCAAGATAAAACGTGAGATTGGACCAACCACTAGAAAATTAAGTGGTAAAGCCATGATAACATTTGTCAACCAAGCACGACCATAGGATAAGAGCGTCACCAACTGACTATTGTAAACTAATCCATATAATGACATAAACGTTACCATGAATAGCGCCATGGTTCCAGAAATTACTAAAATCTTTGCCCATCGTTTATCATGGGCTTTTACTTTATGCAAAATTGCAAATGCTATTGTTTTGGCTAGTGGTCCCACCAAAATCATATCAAGTAAGAAAGCAACCACAAATCCAGGAAGATAACCTTGGAAAAAGTGACCCCAAGCAAAGGGAACTACTCCAGTCCAATCAAGGATGAGAAGATTCCAGAGACTTATCCCACAGACCATCATTCCACACATCAAAAACGTAAAAAGCAAAGCTTCTTTAAAATTACGAGGCATTAAAATTCTTCATTTCTAAAAATTCTCTTTTAGCATATCAAAAACATTTTCTCCTCGTAAGTTAAATTTCCCTCATGAAAACGTATTATTTTAGGATAGTTTCCATTTCTGTATATCTCGGTTTCATACCTAAACGTTCGTAAAAACGTAGAGCACCCGCATTATCATTCCTAACGTGAAGTGTCATATTATAACAACCTAGCTCCTTAGCATAGTCCAAGGCAAATTAATAAAGCTTTTCTCCTAATTTTTAACCTCGAGCTTCCTTATCAACACATAAATCATCAATAAAAAGAGTCTTAACAGCCTTTTGTGGACCATCATTTTCAGTTTCTTCTTTAATCATTAAGAAAAGATGGCCCAAAATACGCCTTTCGTCATCCTCGTACACCAAAACAGGTTTTTTTGAATTATTAATTACTGCTTCTAACTCTGCATCTGTAAATTTACTGCCTTTTGACTTAAAAAACATAAGGGCCCACTTGATGATGAACAATAAGAATCTGCTCCAATAACTCCTGTAATCTTGGAATATCTTCAAATTTTGCTAAACGAATCATGGTTACCTCCACAAAAAAAGATGGGTAAATCCCACCTTAATTCTTATTTACCAAGTTTTGCTTTAGCTGCATCTGCAAGAGCTGTGAAAGCTGCTGCATCGTTAACTGCCAAATCAGCAAGCATTTTACGGTTAACTTCGATTTCAGCCAATTTCAAACCGTGCATCAATTGTGAGTATGACAAACCGTTGAAACGAGCTGCCGCATTGATACGTGTGATCCAAAGTTTACGAAAATCACGTTTCTTTTGACGACGGTCACGGTATGCATAGTAGTAAGAGTTCATTACTTGTTCTTTTGCAGTACGGAACAAGATGTGTTTTGCACCATAGTAACCTTTAGCAAGTTTCAATACACGTTTACGACGTTTGCGTGATACAACGCCACCTTTAACACGAGCCATTTATATATTCCTCCGAATTAATTCTAGTTTAGTTAATTTGTAATGCTTTTAGCGAATTAACGCATTTGTGAAAGCATTGATTTGATACGTTTAAAGTCACCTGAATGTACCATTGATGCTTTACGAAGGTGACGACGTTGTTTTTTAGTTTTACCGTGGAAACGGTGAGATGTGAAGGCACGGAAGCGTTTCAATCCACCTGAACCTGTACGTTTGAAACGTTTAGCTGATGCGCGGTGTGTTTTTTGTTTTGGCATTTTAAAATTCTCCTCTTAAAATAGTGTTAGTTTGACAATTATTTTTTGTCAGGAATTGGAGCAAGTTGCATGAACATCTGACGTCCATCCATCTTCGCTCTTTGCTCGATAATCGCAATATCTTGCGTTTTTTCAGCAAATTCCGCCAAGACCTTAGCTCCGATTTCTTTGTGAGTAATCATACGACCTTTGAATCGGATAGAAACTTTAACCTTGTTTCCTTTTTCAAGGAACTTACGGCCGTTTCGAAGTTTAGTTTCAAAGTCACCTTTATCAATAACTGGACTCAAACGAACTTCCTTAACGGTAACAACGCTTTGTTTCTTACGTTGTTCTTTTTGTTTCTTTTGATACTCAAATTTGAACTTACCGTAGTCCATAATCTTCGCAACAGGTGGCGTAGCTTGTGGTTGGATGAGAACCAAGTCAACACTTGCATCATCTGCAATAGCTTGTGCTTCTGACAATGGTTTAATTCCCAATTGTTCACCATCAAGACCAACAAGACGAACTTCGCGAACGCGAATTTCATCGTTAATGAATAGATCTTTCTTAGCTATGATCTTCACCTCTTTATTTTTTTAGAGAAAAACAAAGCGGACTTGATATACAAGCCCGCACACATAATATCCCTATAGGGATTTGACATGTTGGGCCAGACAACCTAAGTCGCAAGGCGAGAAGTTCTCACTTCTGCTTTTCTCATTGTTAATAGTATAACAAGTGAGTCATCCTTTGTCAATAATTTTTTTTGCTTTTTCTTGAATAAATTCCACAACACCCTCAATTGATACTCCTGTAGTGTCAAAAGTGATGGCATCTTCCGCTGGTTTAAGAGGTGACACCTTACGACGACTATCTTTATAGTCACGTTCAGCAATTTCTTTTTTTAGAGTCTCAAGGTCAGCAGGGATACCTTTTTCGATATTTTCCTTATAACGACGTTCCGCACGTTCATCAACTGAAGCAATCAAGAAAATCTTGAGTTCTGCATCAGGCAAAACCACGGTCCCTATATCACGACCATCCATGATAATAGCCCCATCTTGAGCGATACGTTGTTGTTGCGCAACGAGTTCTTGACGCACTTCAGGAATAGCTGCGACCCAAGAAACATTATTTGTGACTTGGTTATCACGAATTGGGTGTGTAATATCAACATCACCTACATAAACTTTCTGAATACCATCTGCTGCTTTTCCGAATGAAATCGGATGTTGAGATAGTTGATCCAAAATTTCTTGTACATTTTCATCAGTTAAACCATTCTGCAAGGCCAAATAAGTTGCAGATCGGTACATAGCACCTGTGTCAAGATAAGTATAGCCAAGATTTTTTGCAATAATCTTGGCTACTGTACTTTTTCCACTTGACGCAGGACCATCAATAGCAATTCTAATATCTTTCATGATGTTCCTTCGCTTTAAAAATTATCGAACGTTAACGACGTCACCTGGGTTAGCATACCAGTAACCACTTGTCATGTGATCAGGGTTAAGACGTTCCAATTCATCTACAGAAATACCTGCACGTGCGGCGATTGAACCAGCACCTTCACCAGGTTGAACAACAATCGATGATCCATCTGCTGCTTCCGTTGCGCTTGATGGTGTTGTCTCAGCTGACTCAGTTGCATCTTCTTTTTCTACATGTTTAGAAGAGCTTGATGCTTTTGTTGAAGATGATTTCTCTTTTGAAGATTTTTCTGTAGTAGATTTCTCACTTTCCTCATCTTTGTTTAAGTCTTTCTCGCTAGATGAAGATTTAACAACTTTGCTAGTTGATGATGAGTAGAATCCAGATGATTCCTTAGATTCCGCAGTTTTGTTTCCACCGACATTTGAAGTATAGAAAACAAAGAACAAAATACATACAACAATAACAAAAAATAATCCAAGCAAGACTGTCAAGAATGATGAATTAATGAAGCTGCCACCTTTTTCCCGTTTTTCATCAGAAGGAGTTACATCCTCTTCTTCTTCGTAATCCTCAAACTCATCTTCATCATCTAGAAAATCAGCGTCAACTACTTCTTCCAACTCTTCGTCAGAAACCTTATCTTCCCATGGTTTTTTACTCATGATATTCTCCTTGTAAAAACGATAAATCTATTTTAAAATAATACTATGAAAGTATCATTAATTCCAGAAAAATGTATCGCTTGTGGTTTGTGCCAAACCTACTCTCCCGTCTTTGATTATGATGACGAAGGAATTGTTAGGTTCAGAGATAGCGACCTACTCAATCAAATTATTGAAAATAGCCCTGAGACTTTGACTGCTGTCAAGTCTTGTCCCACTAAAGCCCTTATTTGCGAAGTTTAAGCTTGGGGGCTTTTTTTGATTCCTCATAAAAGGCAAAGTAATCAAAGTTAGTCATATGATCCAATAGCTCTACCTCACCTTTGAAATCAGGGTGAAGCGCTAAAGCATCTAAGAAATATTTCTTTGGCCGCTTTCTCATATAAAACTGACGTTTTTTACCATTTTTAAAAATAAGGCTCAAGCCAGTTTTAATAACTTCAACTTTTTCAATATCACTAATTTTCACTTTGCGTGGTTTAAAAATATTGAAAGAAACAATACGCAGAATCCCATGATCTTCAATAATAAAGTAACGATGGAATCCTAAACCAAACAAGGCAACGAAAATAGTGAAGAGCATCAAAATATGTGAGGGCACCGAGTACAACTCGAACAGAAGGGCCGCCGCAATAAAGATTGGCGTGATGGCTAAAGACCAGTAGATAATCAGCCAAGATAATTCGGGTTGCCAATGGTAACGATACTTGCCGAAAATTTTAATCATCCCAGCACCTCCATTACTTCTAATTTTACCATAAAATCAGTATTTAGCAAACTCAATTAAGATTTACTGACAATTCCAAGAATAACATCTACGGCTTTTTCCATTGTCTGCAAGGAAACAAACTCATATCGACCATGCATATTTTCTCCTCCTGCAAAAATGTTTGGAGTTGGAATACCCATAAATGAAATCTTTGAACCATCTGTTCCACCACGAATGGGTTCAATAACTGGCGTAATATCCAATTCCTCCATAACGCCCTTAGCCAACTCAACAGGCGTCATATCTTTTTCAATAACTTGACGCATATTATAGTATTGATCTTTGAGTACCAAATCAATTCGTGTCTGACCATAAGTTTTATTCATTTCATCGGCAATCTTTTGGAAGGCTGCTTTACGATTTTCAAAAGACTCTGTTTCAAAATCACGGATGATATAAGAAGATTTTGCTTCTTCAACAGTACCTGTCATGGTTTGAAGATGGTTGAAACCTTGATAGCCATCTGTCAACTCAGGGCGTTCTTCTACTGGTAACTGATTATGAAAATCAATTGCTAACTGCAGGGCATTGACCATTTGGTCTTTTGCTGTTCCAGGGTGAACGTTACATCCATGGAAGGTAAGTTCGGCTCCCGCAGCAGAGAAGGTTTCATACTGTAATTCACCCAATGGGCCACCATCAACTGTGTAAGCAAAATCAACATCAAAATCATCGACATCAAATTTATCAGCGCCAATTCCAATTTCTTCATCAGGACCAAATCCTACACGAATCTCACAATGTTTGATTTCAGGATGAGCCTTCAAATAAGCCAACGCAGTCATAATCTCAGTAATACCAGACTTATCATCAGCTCCAAGAAGAGTGGTGCCATCTGTCGTAATAAGTGTCTGACCGACATAATTCTTGAGATTTGGAAAATCAGCTGGGTCTAGGTTATAACCTGAACTTCCAAGGGGAATAACACCTCCATCATAGGAATCAATGACTTGAGGAGACACTCCTTCTGCATTAAAATCAGCAGTATCCATATGAGAGATGAAACCAATCTTACGTGTTAATTGGTCGTCGTTAGCTGGAAGAGTTGCCACTAGGTAACCATTGCTTTCCAAATAATGGATGTTACTTAAACCTAGTTCTTCTAATTCTGGTTTTAGAACCTGCAAGGCAAAATCTACCTGGCTTTGTGTTGTTGGTGTTCTTGTCGCATTTTCGTCACTACGTGTATTGATTTTGACGTAATGTAAAAAATGCTCTAAGAGTAAATCGTAGGCCATAAGCACTCCTTTTGTTGTATTTAGTATTCAACTCAATTATAGCATAAAAACCCATCATAATGATGGGTTAACGTATAACTTAAACTTTAGATTCTTTTTCGTAGTAAGACTTAATCCCTGCCACAATTGCGTTAGCTAAACTCTCCTGATAAGCAGAGGTATTCAAACGGGTTGTTTCTTGAGGATTTGACAAGAAACCAGGTTCAAGAAGGACTGCTGGAGCTGTCGTTTCACGCAAGACTGCAAAGGTTTGACGTTTCACACCTTGGTTCTGAGCACCAGTCGCATTAATCAGGCTGGACTGGATGGCATGGGCCAAGGTATACTCATACTCAATCGAGTCGGATTAGCATGGCAGGTAGCATTAATACGTGATAGGTATTCTGTCTGCATAAGGTTGGTAATAATAAGTCTCGATTCCTTGTGCTGCTGAACTTCCTGAAGCATTGATGTGGATACTTACGAAGATATCTGATTCAGAAGCATTGGCTGCACGAGAGCGATCCGTCAAGTCAACATAGGTATCACTTGTACGTATGGTCACAACTTGATAACCTTCTGCTTCTAGTTTAGCTTTCACGCGACTTTGGATAGTCAAAGTCAAGCTCTTTTCAGAAATACCAAAGTAGGAAGCTCCTGGATCATAGCCACCATGACCTGCATCGTGATAGACCACCTTATTTAAAACATCGTGATTTTCTCTTGATGCCGAACCAATTTTCTTAGGTGCTACCACATCAGCTGAAGTTGCTTCAAAGCCGATATTTTTACCTGAGCCATCAACAATATAGCCATGAACGATGTATTTTCCTGAATTCCATTTGTGCTGACTAGCTGAAATAGTCACCTTGTAGGAACCATCTTCCTGTTTTGTGGCATTGTTCCAAACAAGATCATCCTGACCATTTTGCTCAGACCAGACAGGTATTACCACACCTGAAATACCGCTTGGATTCGTCAGATTGGTGATAAGAACATCAAAAGCCCCACGATTTTTATCATTATTGGTAATAGTCAATGTTCCTTGAGTCTTAGTGATATCAAGAGTTGCTTGTTTGCCACCTAGGCCAATGAATTTACCGTCATTGTCAACCAAAAAGACATGAGAGTTATAAAGGCCACTATCTCCCTTATGGTTCCTTGAGCGAACGGTTACCTTATAGTCTCCATCAGCTTGCTTAGTTGTCTTGTACCAGATAATATCATCTTGACCGTTCTTTTCTGACCAGGTTGGAACTAGGACCTCTTTGAAGCCACGTGGCGCAATCAAATTTGAAATGATAACATCATAGCTACCCGTAGCATTGTTGAGACCAGTGATAGCAAAGTCAGCTTTGAGATATTGACTCTCTACTCCTTCATTTTCTACGGTAGAAATGGAATTATTAAACATTGCATCCCATTCATAAAGTTTATAGGCTTCGATCAAACGGATAAGTTTTCCGGGATAACTTGGATCTGTCGCATCCCCTGAATTCTTCAGTTCTTGAGCCGCAATGCGATAATCTGTTTCATTAACAACTTTTCAGTAATTTTTTCGCCACTCAGTACTTGTGAAAAATTTTGCATGGTCTACTACGCTATCATTCCATGAGGCATATTTTCGAAAAGCAGTATTGACTGCGATGTAGTCGCCATTAAGATATTCCTGTGTAGGTACAGTTACTATTTCTCCATGCTAGTCCTCTGAATCTTTAATGCCAAAAAGATTATTGTTGGGAACCTTAGCAAGTTCAGAGCTTCCCCAACCACTTTCTAGAACAGCTTGTGCTGCCGTAATAGATGAAAGGACTCCTTCCTTTGCTCCATCCATGGCCCCTTGCTTAATGGTACTAAGAAATTGACTTTGATTCTGGTCAATTTTGCTAGGATCATCTACCCCTTGATAAGAGCTTGTGGTCACAGAACTATTGGTTAAGACAGCTATTTTTGAAGAATCTTCCAGGGGTGTTTGCTTCTCCTCTAATATCTTTTCATTTTGTGAATCTGTTTGACAAGTCGAATCATTGTATATTTCTAGCTCAGAATAACTTGCCTCATGATTATCCGTACTTTCTTTCAAAGATAAAGATGTAACAGTTGGCGACAACATCTCATCTGCTTTCGCCGAATGACCAGACATTCCTAAAAATAAGATTGTCAACAGACACCGCACAGTCCATATGCTTTACTTTTCTTAAATCCAAAATGAAATCCTAATTGCATCTTAATTTCCTTCTCTACTTACAATTTCTGATAATTCATTTTAAAACGATGAAACTATCATTATCATAACGTCATAAAATGAACTATCACCAATTTATTCGCAAAAAAAACTAGAAACTTATCAAAAGTTCCTAGCTTTTTGAATGTACACAAAAAGTCCCATAA
>DOTL01000084.1 GCA_003521145.1 Streptococcus sp.
ACCTATCCGATCCTCTCTAGATGTTAGCTTTTCGTCACCCACTATAGTTGACAAAGAGCCTCTTAAATGGAATAGCAGTCTTCTTTAAATTAATTAAGAAAATGAGCATAAACACTCATTTAAAGTATTTTAGGCAAGCTCTTTGAGAAACTCCACTAAGATAGCAGCTGATTGTTTCCCCGCCTGAATAATAAATTCGTCAAAAGTAATATTAGCGTCATGGGCTGCTGTATCACTCATAGCACGAACAACGATGAAAGGTTTCTTGACACTGTGTGCAGCTTGAGCAATGGCTGCTCCTTCCATTTCCACGGCTAAGACTTCTGGAAAGTGCCCTTTAATAGCATCAATCTTGTCTTGACCTGCAATGAAGCTATCACCTGTAGCGATAAGCCCAATTTTAGAATCAATGGAAGCTTGATCCAAGACCTTTTCGAAAGTCTCTACAAAGGTAGAGTCACTTTCAAAGTAGAGTGGTTGCATAGACATTTGGCCATAGTCATAGCCAAATGCTGTCAAGTCAACATCGTGATAGGCCAATTTTGATGCCACAACGACATCTCCAATTTTAAGTCCAGGTGCTACTGCTCCTGCAGACCCAGTGTTAATGAGGGCATCTACGCCAAAGTGGTCTGCCAAAACAGCCACAGACATGGCTGACATAACCTTACCAACACCCGATTGCACCAAAACGACGTCGTGTTTGCCCAAGCGTCCTGTATAGTAGGTATTGCCAAGAACAGTTTCCTCAACCTTATTTTCCAATTGCTCCACTAGAAGCACTAACTCCTGCTCCATGGCAGCGATAATTCCGATTTTCATATATTTCCTTTTTTAACTTGTAATCTTATCTGAGATTAGCAGATACATCTTTCCAACTCACATACTTTCTAGAAATAAAAGACAGCAATGAAGAGAATAATCAAGAGGACGACAACCCAAAAGAGGATGCGATTAAGCTTGTGTTGAAATTGATTACGTTTAGCATTCTTAATCCGACGGCTCTTGTAAGCAGAGGGCTGATAATTAGCTTCATAGTCCTCATCATAGAACTCTTGATCATAGTCCTCATAATGAGGATGTTCCTCTAAATCGATTTCCCCACGCTTAGCCTGCTCAATGACATCGTCAGTCAAAAGTGGCTTACTCATAACTTATTTTCCTCCAAAATGAAGTGCATAGTATTGGAGAGCGATGATGGTTTTAGCATCTTGAATTGCACCTGAAGCTATGAGTTCCATACATTCCTCATAAGTCAACTCATAGATTTCAAGAAACTCATCTTCGTCAAGTGGGCGTGGATTTTCAACAGGCTTTAGGTTTGTAGCCACATAGAGCTTGATTTTTTCATTACAGAAACCAATGGCTGTGTAAAACTCATGAATCAATTCAAGTTCACCCTTATACTTAGCCTCTTCTTCAAGTTCACGCGCTGCTGCAGCCATCTCTTCACCAGCCTCACCAACTTCCAGTTTACCCGCAGGAATCTCGTAAGAAACTGCCTCAATAGCCTTGCGATATTGCTTGACGATAATAATTTTCCCTTCTGGGGTAACCGCTAAAACAGCTACTGCTCCCTTGTGGAAGATGAGTTCACGACCAGCTGTCTTACCGTCTGGCAAGAGGACTTCGTCCACTGCAACTTCAAAAATATGTCCCTTAAATTTTGACTCACGTTTAAGT
This sequence comes from Streptococcus sp., assembly GCA_003521145.1. Classification (GTDB taxonomy): domain Bacteria; phylum Bacillota; class Bacilli; order Lactobacillales; family Streptococcaceae; genus Streptococcus. The sequence continues at coordinate 1,684 of DOTL01000084.1, forward strand.
GTTTTTTCTTCAAACTCCATGACTTGACTCCTTTAATCTATGACCCCAATCTAAATCATCTCTCCAATAGAAGTAAGACTTAGATAGGCTTAAGCCTACTTATGTTGGCTTGGATGATGAGGCTTCTTAGTAGCGTAACCTTCTTTATTGACCTGACGGCCACGTCCAATGGCTACGCTGTCAGCTGGAACATTCTCTGTAATGGTTGAACCAGCTGCTGTAAGTGCATTGTCCCCGATTTCAAGCGGTGCAATCAAGGTTGAATTGCTTCCGATAAAGACGTTGTTAGCAATTTGGGTCTTGAATTTATGTTGACCATCATAGTTAACGGTAATTGTTCCAGCACCAAAGTTAACGTCAGAACCAACTTCCGCATTACCAATGTAGGTCAAGTGACCAGCCTTAGTATTTTCACCGATGGTAGAACCCTTAACCTCAACAAAGTTACCGATATGAACATCTTTTTTGAGGGTTGAATCTGGACGAACATGGGCAAATGGACCAACAGTAACACCTTCTTCAACCACTGAATGCTCAATCATAGAGTTAGTGATAACAGTATTGGCACCGATAGTTGAATCAACAATATAAGTCCCATTGGTAAGCACTGACTCTGCGCCGACTTTAGTTTGCCCTTTAAGCGTAACATTGGCTTCAATGACAACGTCTGTCTCAATTTCCACATCCACATCGATATAAGTAGCGTTTGGATTTTGGAAAGTAACACCATTAACCATGTGAGCTTGGTTGATGCGACGACGCATAACATCTTCTGCCGTAGCCAAGGCAACACGGTCGTTAACCCCGAGACTTTCTTCAAAGTCACGAAGAGTGAAGGCACCTACTTTTTCACCATTCTCACGGAAAATAGAGATGACGTCCGTCAAATAGTATTCCCCTTGAGCGTTGTTAGTGTTGATATTTTTAAGTGCTTCAAAGAGACGTTTATTGTCAAAGACATAAGTCCCTGTATTAATTTCTTTAACTTGTTGTTCAAACTCGTTGGCATCTTTTTGCTCAACAATCTTAGTCACTTCGCCATTTTCGTTACGGATAATACGACCATAACCAAACGGATTGTCCGCAGTTGCAGTCAAGATAGTGGCAACATTTTTATGATTAACGTGGAAATCAATAAGGTTTTTAAGGCTTTCACCAGTAATCAAAGGCGTGTCACCGGCGATAACAAGCGTTTGCCCTTCAAGTCCAGCCAACTCTTCTTCAGCCATCATTACTGCGTGACCAGTCCCCAACTGCTCAGTTTGCATAGTGAAGGCAGATTGACCATCCAAAACCTCACGAACAAGTTCAGCCTTGTGACCAATAACAGTAACGTTTTTAGCTGGTTCGATAGCTGAAACTGCACGGAAGACGTGCTCAAGCATAGTGATGCCTGAAACCTTGTGCAATACTTTTGGAAGATCTGATTTCATGCGAGTTCCTTTACCCGCAGCAAGGATAATAGCGTAATTACTCATTTTCTTTTTCCTTCTTAAGATTTATTTGTGATGGTTTCCTTCATAGCGGTCTTAGCCTTGAGCCCCAAATCTCAGGGCCTCCACCTCCCACTGGGATAGCCTACGAAAGAAGGGGGCCTTGAAAACATAGTCTCTCATTTCTTAGAAAAGATGTCCTCATAACTGACGTTTTTTAAGGCCTCTGATTATCTATAACCGCCCTATTATACCATAAATGAAAAGGTTTTGGCAGAATGAAAGGTAATGAAAAAAGAGCATTTAGCTCTTTCCTACTTCTCTTGTTTGACGTAAGTCCCTTGTAGCTTACCGTGTAAGATGTAATCTACAGATTTGAGCTCATCAACAGTCCGACAATCAAGGGCACACATGATGAGACGAAGGTCATCCTTCCAGCCATTGACAATAGCCACAACCTTATCCACAGGATAACGTTCCACCAATTCAAGAACTGTTCGTGAGAGGCCTACACCTTTTGCTCCTAAGACCAGACATTTAACCATATCAAGTGGATTGCGCACGCCACCAGAGGCTAAGATTTCCACATCTTCACGAAGGTCTTGGGCTTGCAGGAGGGTCTGAACGGTACTTTGTCCCCAGTCATTGAGGTAATCTCGGTTGCCACCTCGACTATTTTCAATATAGGCGAAGCTAGTCCCACCACGACCTGAGATATCCATAGTTTTGATGCCCTGAGACATGGCATAACGAATGGTTTCCACATCCATACCAAAGCCGACCTCCTTAAGCACAAGAGGAACCTCTATTTTCTGTGCATAAGCCGCCACATTTTCCTTCCAAGTGTGGAAAATACGCTCTCCCTCAGGCATGAGAAGCTCCTGCATAAGGTTAACATGGAGCTGTAAAAAGACTGGATTCATCGCTTCCACCGTCTTAATCCCCAGGTCCTCAGACTTATCCACACCGATATTAGTCGCTAGGTCTAAGTCTGGAAACTCTTGGCGATAGTCAAAGGATTCTGGTTCTTCTCCCTTTAGAGCAGCACTGTAGGAACCCGTCACCATGAGAATACCTGTTCGACTGGCCACCTCAGCTAGTTTTCGATTGACAGCCCCACCCTTGGCAGAACCACCTGTCATGGCATTGATATAAAAGGGAAAATTCCAATCTCGTCCCGCAAAATGTGTGGACAAGTCAATCTGATCTAAATCATAAGTCGGTAGAGACTTGTGGATAAGTTCCATATCGTCAAAACTATTGTAGGGCGATTGGTACTTGAGGGCATAACAGATGTGTTCGTCTTTACGATTTGTCATAGGTTATTTCTTTACTTTCTTGCGTGATAGGTAATTTTAATTTTAGCGTCTTCAGGGAACCAATCACCCTCAGTAAAACTAGAATCACCATTAATTGATACAGAAATTATATTTCCATCTTTTTTTCTATCGAAGAAACCTAAGTCTTTTTGTTTCTGTAACTCAATATTTTTAAAACCAGCATTTTCGAAATCTGACTTAACAGAATTATACTTTACAGGGTTATTTTTATTAGACTCAGTATTTTCAAAGTCAAAATTATTGAAAGTTAACTGAATATCATTAACATCATGATGAGCTTTAATAATTGCTGCTTCACGACTTCTTTGTTGATTATCTTGATAGCATATGTATCCAAGGAAAAATAGGAAACCTAAAAATATAAAAGGAGTGAGTTTCCATAAAAATTTTCTACGTTGTTTAATATTTTCTTGCCTTATTTCTCTTGGCAAGTCTGCTCACGAGCTAATTCAACATTTCTGATAGCCTGTCTCTCTCTGAACTCATTTTCTTGCCTTATTTCTTCTTGAACTCTAATTCTTTCTTTCTCATTTCTTTCTTGTTTAAGCTTTAATTTAATATATGACTCTTCTAGCCTATCTTGTTGGGCTCCACAGTAATGACAAAATGGATCTTCTTTTGAATTTAGCTTCCCACATTTCCAACAATAGATATCATTTTCAGAAGTATATACTTTTTCTCTCCATATCTATAATTATCGACTAAATTAATAACCTCTTTTGCGAAATATTCAAGTAATGTAGAAGTACTTTTTTCTGTGCTAATTGAATACTCTGGACAGCCATTTAGATCAGTAAAATCTACTTGAAAATCCCAAGATGTAAGTCCAGTATTTGAAAAAGCTTCACAGTAAACTATCCAATCTGAAATATAATATGACTTTATCCTTTTGTTTTTCGTTACAACAGTTTCTACAAAATACTTAAAAATATCATATGGTATTTCTTAGTTCACAACAACAACTTCTTCATCATCATTAAATATATCGTCCAAAATTTCATCTACAAAAGAATCTTCATTTTTATTTTTCCAAAAGAAAAATCCCATTTTATCCTCCTATATCTCATACAAGAGCTCTATTCCTTCCTCTTGCCAGCGCTTAACTAGAGCATCTCGGCTAGCTTGGTCGAAGGCAAAGGCGATACCACAGTCGCCACCACCTGCTCCGGAAGATTTAGCGATAGCATCAAGTCCTTGCTCAGCTTCTTTGAGTTTTTTCAGCTTGGCCACATAAATATCTGGACTAAGCGATTCCAACTGGTCACTAACAGTTTGAAGGCTGCTCTTTAGCAAGTTCTTATCTCCTGTTACCAGAGCCTTGATGGCATCTTGAACAGCCACTTCGGTTTCACTTAGATACGTGCTTGATATGCGAGATTTGGCCATTTTAACCATGTCTTTTGAGATAGCAGCTTGCTTAGTCCACCCCACCAAAAAGTGAGCTTGGAGAACTGGCACTATAGGACTGATTCGATAGCCCCAGTCTTTTTCCAAAAGCTCTGTTAGAGTTATTTGATCTATAAACTCTGCTATTTTTGCACGGTCAAAGGAGCGATAGGAAACCAAATCTTCGTATACGATACAAGCTAAGTCTCCCATAGAACCATTGTCTCCTTGCTTGAGGAGGGTATAGCTAGCTAATTTAAAGAGAATGTCTTTAGATAAGTCTTTCTGAAGGGCTACTGCCAAGGCCTTGAGGGTCAATACCACAACAGAACCGGAGGAACCGATACCAAATTTCACCCCATCTCGCTCCAACTTTCCGGTGATGGAAAGGTCCAGACTAGGCAACTTCTCACCACAAAAGGCCTCAAAAGTATTCAAGGCCTCTTGAATGAGGGCGTAATTTGCGTCTGGCTCACGACTAACACTATAGTCAAACATGTCTGAAGACAGCTGTGTACTTGGAGCTTCCTTGACCTCTGCTGACATGGAAATGGGAATAAATTGTATTAGGGCTGTCTGCCCAGCTGTTAAGACTGAGTATTCTCCAGCAATGTAGAGTTTCCCACCTGTTTTTACTGTGACCTGATTGACCGACTGCTTAGGCATCTGGCAACTCCTTGGTGCGTGAAATGATGACCTGATAGTCCTTACGGAAGTGGTCTGCTAGGCGGTCTAGGTCTTCTTCCAGACAGAGCACCTTAACATTTGGTCCTGCATCCATAGTAAAGTAACACTGCTCACCAGAAGCACGGAGGGCCTTAACCTTATCCATAGCCTGATAAGAAGCATCCGTCAGATATGAAAATGGAGGGTTAGCTGTACTTGTTGTTTGGTGCATACGAAGTGCATTGGCTTCAGTGAGCTCACCGACCGCTTGGAAATCATTGTCCTTGAGATAAGCCAACATATCTTTGTAATCCTTCTCAGACTGTTTAATCCACTCTGGGAAAGAGGTTGATGTTTCGGTGCACAATTTCATACCGTCACGACTTGATACGGGTTTCTTTTGATCTGTCAAAACCAGCATAATCATGGCCAATTTGAGGTCTGTTTCAACCGGGTAAACTTCACCACTATCCTTGTCCCAGGCTACCAATGGTCCAAAGAAGGACCGTGATGACGAACCTGAAGCAAACTTAGCAATTTGAGCTAATTCAGACTGCGTTTTTCCTACTTGGAAGAGATCGTTGGCTGCTTTAACCAGGGCAGAAAGTCCTGAGGAACTTGAGGATAGACCCGCTGCTGTTGGCATGTTGTTCCAAGTTTCAATCTTGACATGTTGGTTTGGATTAGTACGGAAGAGATCTAAAACCTTACTGGCCTTGGTTATTTCTTTTTCCCCTTGGAGCTCATCATCGATATACATGACATCACCAGTCGCATCCTCAGGCAGAAAAGATAACTTGGTTTCCGTATACATATTTTCCAAAGTCATTGAGATACTACTGGTTGAAGGAATCATACGCTCCGCATCCGCCTTACCCCAGTATTTGACAATAGCAATATTTGCGTACGATTTGACGCTTACAGGCTTTCCATCCACGTGTTTACGGCTCCTTTTTCTTGAAGTTTTTTAGCAATCGTTCGGGATTGGTCTTTAGTACTTGTTAGGGCAATAATGCAACCACCCAATCCTCCACCTGACATCTTGGCTCCCAGTGCACCTTGCTCCAGAGCAGTTGCTACTAGAAGATCCGACAAATCACAAGACACCCCTAAAGATTTAAGATGATTATGGGCTTGAGACATGAGCTGCCCAAGAAGCTTTTGATCCTTGGCTTTGAGAGCTAGTTCTGCCTTCTGACTTAATTCGCCCAGTTGGTTGAGATCTGACAAGGCATCTAAACCAATGGCCTCAACCTTTTCCACAGCCTCACGGGTATTTCCATGGATACCCGTATCAGCAATGACCAGATAGGCACCTAAATTGACCTCGATTTCCTTGAAACCGATATTACGCGTAAAGCTAATGGCTTTGTCACTCAAGCAGGTCTTTGCATCTAAACCACTAGGTTTACTATGGGCAATGGTCTCCGCCTGATGAACTAGCATTTCCAAGGTCTCCTGGCTAAGCTCCTGATCAAAATAATCAAAGACCGCTCGAATTGCCGCAATGGCTACAGCCGCAGACGACCCCATGCCACGTTTTTCAGGGACACTAGACTTAATAGCATAGCTGATAGGCTGATTCTTGATTTCCAGATAATTAAGCGCTGAAAAAACCGATGTCGTCAAGGGATCTTGAGCCTTGAGCGTCAAGGGAGTCTCAGCCACCTGAATCTGACAGACAACCTCAATATCCTTAAGAGGGAGGGCAAGGGCAGGATGACCATAAACGACCGAGTGCTCCCCCATCAAAATAATCTTACTGTGGGCCTTGCCCACTCCTACTTTCTTAGTCATAAATTACACACACTCACAGATGAATTTGCAGGCGAGTGTCTTTCTAGATTTTTCATACAGTTTCTAGTGGTGACTCAAGGTCAATCAAGTATTCAAAGGAGACAAAGAGCACCAATCTAAAGAATTTTCTTATAGCACTTCTATCTTATCATCAAAGCGCAAAAAAAGCGACATCTAACCTAGAATGTCGCTTTGTATGGATGACTTTAATCCACCAAGAATTTTTGATCTGGTGTTTTTGAAAGGTATTTACGTTTTTGAGGCGTTAACCAAATGGCATCAAAATCAATATCATCCGCAAAACGTGAGTTGAAATCCACAAAGAGTTTTTCTTTCTTGGTATCCCAACCACGCGCAATATCATGGAAGTAAGTGTTGTTTCTGAAGGCCGGGATTTCGTAAAGGTCATGCGCATAGCCCCAGATATTTTCATACTCAGAGATACGTTTCTTAATCGGACCAAGATTACGGTAATAATGCGTATCAAAACGAGCCAAGGTTACGAAGAAACGGACATCACTGTCTGTCACATAGTCACCAAAGAGAAAACGATTGGTAGCTAGACGATTTTCAAGCACATCCAAAGTAGTGAAGAAATCGTCAAAAGCCTCCTCATAAGCCACAAGAGATTGAGCAAACATCATACGGTAGACCCCATTATTGATGAATGGGAAAAGAACATTGTCATTAAGATTATCAATATCCTCACGAAGTTCTTCAGGATAAAGGTTTGGTGCCCCTTCTTTATGGAAAGGTTTGAATGCAGTCTCGAAATAATTGGTCAAACGGTGATAATCATTATTGGCAACCGTGTAGGTATCGAGATCTACCAAGGCTGGAACGGTTGAACGTCCTGTATAGTCTGGATCCGCACGATAATAAAATTCTGCCAAAAATTCTGCTCCTGTTTCAGGATCCTTAAGGTCTTCATCATAGACAAATTCCCAACCATATTTACGGCGTTCAGGATCCTCAGTGTAACCTACCTGATTGACTGAGATGACATCCTCCAACCCAAGCAATTCACGAACGATAGAAGCACGATTAGACCAGTGGCAACCACGAGCCCAAAAGAGTCGGTACTTGCCTTTTTCAGCCTTAAGCTGGTCTGGGCCATTTCCAAATGGTGTTGTGAAGCGATTTGGTTGGCGTTGAAAGGCTCCTCGCTCATCAATCTCCGTCTTAGTTTCAACGGGGCGAATTTTAAGTGTAACTGGTTTAATATCTTTTTTGGCCATAACATTCTCCTTGTTCTATTCTTTTTACTGATACTGGCGATCAGCCCTATCCTGAGGTTCTAACCACTCATTTTCATCGGGACCCTTAGGTAAAATCTGATCTGGGTTGTCAATGGCACTTAGATGATAGTGTTTCTTAATATGATCAAACTTAGTGGTCTCACGAAAGGCTGGCAGCTGGTAGAGGTCACGAGCATATGCCCAAAGATTTGGAAAATCCACCAGTCGATTGCGGTTACAACGAAAACCGTTATAATAAGCTGCATCAAAACGAGCCAAGGTCACGTAAAGACGAATATCTGAATCTGTTAATTGATTTCCGAACAAATAATGAGAGTGTGACAAGTGTTCTTCTAACTCGTCCAAACGAGTAAAGAGACTATCATAAGCCTCTTCATAGGCTTCCTGACTAGTAGCAAAGCCAGCCTTATAAACACCATTATTGATATCATTGAAAATAACTTCATTAAGGGCATCAATGTCTTTTCGTAATGACTCTGGGTACAAATCAGGAGCATCATCCTTGTGCAACTCCTTCCAGTCTGTCTCCCAAATCTTGAGGAGATTATAAAAATCGTTATTGACGACTTGACCGGTCTCAACATCAACAAGGGCAGGCACTGTATATCGCCCTTGGTAATTAGGGTCTGTCTTCAGATAGAGCTCACTGAGATAGGCTACTCCTAGCACAGGGTCCTTTCCATCAGGATCTAAACTGAAAGCCCAATCAGTGCGTCCTAGACCAGTCGGTCTAACAGGATCAACAACACCTATGGTCAAAGCATCCTCAAGTCCTAAGAGTTTCAGTGCAATTAATTGACGATGAGCCCAAGGACAGGCATAAGAAACGATGAGACGGTAGCGACCTTTTTCTACAGGTAGCTGCCCTTGTTCACTGCCAAAAGGGGTTAGAAATTGCGTTTTCTGCCGTTGAAAACGCCCCGAGGTATCTACCTCACCTTTCACAAAATCTGTTACCATTAGCGAGTCCTCCATGCATTCTCATAAGAGAGAAAAGTCATATCTTCTGCTAGATAACCGCTAATTTGCAGAGACTTCAAGTGTTTCAACTCTAGATAAGTCCCACTCTCATATTTAAATAAAGCTGTCCAAATTCTCTTCATCCTAATACCTCCCAATCTCACTCTCAAAACGATAACCTTCTGGCAAAAAGAAACCTTCGTCTTCCATCCATTTCAAGCCCTCCTCTGAACCATGGCTAAAATGCGAGAAGGCTGTTTTATTGCGTCTAAAACCATATTTTTCATAGAGAGTCAAGGTCTGTGGATGGGTGTAGAGAATAATGTTGGTCCCTTTTAACTTTTCTAGCAATAAGGTGATAATGGTATGACCCACATGCTGACCCTGATAAGCACTATCCACAGCGACATTATAAATAGCAGACTGAGACACAAAGTCAGTCAAGGCACGACCAACGCCTATTACACGATCACCATCCTTGATAAAAATGGTGAGGTCACTATTACGAAAGGCCTTTTCAGTGTTAGGAATATCTGTCTCCTTAGCTAGTCCAGCTGAATGAAGGACCTCAGCTACCTCCTGAAAATTCACCTTATCCACATCCGTCTCAATCTGGTATGCAAATGCCATCTCATCCTCCTATTTATCGTAACTTGGCGAATAGTCCGTACCAAAGTATTTCTCATTGATTTTTTTAGATGTCCCGTCTTCAATCACTTCTTTAAGTGCCTTATTAACATCCTTGGTCAATTGTGTTTCTTCTTTACCAAGAACGAAGTAACTATAAGGTTCTGCCATGAGGTCAGTTGAAAGACTACCTGAAATATCCTTACTTACCAAGTCAAGGTCATATTCTTTTTGATAATAGGCAAACATCGGCTTGTCCATAACCAAGAAATCATACTTGCCGCTCTCAACGCCTTGTAACTGAGATTTGATATCTTCTGAGCTGTAGTTAAGGGCGATTTCCTTGTCTGGATTGGACTTGTTGTATTCCTCGATGGCTGTTGTTGAGTTTATGCCAGCTGATCCTACTGTCGAAAGTCCAGCCAAATCAGCCCATGTGCTAGCTTCCTTAGCCTTGCTATTACCTTTTTTAAAGATAACAACATAGGAATTTTTGAAAATTGGATCTGAGAATTGATAATTCTTCTCACGTTCCTCATTTTTAGCTAGATTATTCACCGCAATCTGGTAACGCCCTGAGCTAAGACCCGAAAACATTGAAGCAAATTCAACCTTAGTAATCTCCAATTTATACTGTGGCAGTCTGTCAAAAACAGCCTTGAGCAATTCGATATTGTGTCCTGTCAACTTGCCATCTTCTTCAAAAGTAAAAGGTTTAGGATTTCCTCCAGTTGCTGCAATAACTGTTGTTTGTTTTTGAGCATTCTCTGTCTTAGTTGCTGAAGAATGATTACCACAAGCAACAAGCAAACCTGTTATTGCTAGTCCTAAAAAACCAAATAAAACTTTCTGTTGTATTTTCATAAGTCACCTCTCAAATAATGTTGCACCTATCTTAACACGAAGAAAAACACCTGCATAATCTAAATTTTTTATGGTTCGTTATAAAAAATTTCTATGGTCGCATACCTAGTAGTTTCAGGACTTTTAGAGTAATATATAGAAAGAAAATGGAGGTTAACGCATGGTTAATTGGATGAAAATTATTGAACCCTATAGGAAAAACTTATTAAGTGATTAAAAAAAACTATTACTGATTCCTTTAGTTAAGAGCCCAGAAATGTCATATATTGAGACCTCCATTGGATGAGGATCTCAACTATTTGTTAGAGTAGTAAAAAAGATACGGCTTTATCGCCAAGGATATCGACCATTATGCAAGTCAGTTAGAGATTAGGCAAGGTAATAACCTACTGGGAATTTTTAGTCATTTAGATGTAGTTCTTGCTGGGGCCGACTTTCATGATCTACTTTGCCATCAAGATTATCAAAAATCTGTGTTATCACCTCAGCCAACGTATCTACCTCATATTTGGTACTGATGAAGAAAATAATTGACAGGGTGTTACTTACTATTTCAAAAAAAGAGACCACGCCTGATTTCGGCATCGTCCCCGATGGTGTCACACCTACGATTTATGCAGAGAAATAAAAAAACTCTGAAATCCCTTGGAAATCCACCTAGATTCCCTTGATAAATTACCACAGAAAAGGAATAAAAAAGAGCCTTGTAGTGACCCCCAAAATATAGACTTTTCAAATCTATATTTCGGAGGTCTTTTCTTATGGTCAAATATTCCATAGAATTAAAACAACGCGTTATTCAAGATTATTTATCTGGCAAGGGAGGCTCTACCTATCTTGCTAAACTGCACAACGTAGGCTCATCTAGTCAGGTTAGACGCTGGATTCGCAATTATCGAGCAGAGGGACTTCCTACAGCTCACTCCAA
>DOTL01000007.1 GCA_003521145.1 Streptococcus sp.
CCACTATAGTTGACAAAGAGCCCAGAAATTTTTAGAGGAATGCAGAAAAACAGCCCTCTAAATCTAGAGAGCTGTTCTGAACTCAGGCTAAAATCCTAGTGAAAAAGATGAAACTCCTTGTGTTCTTTAAACACGACGTCGTTCCCCTTTTTTTACACGAATTTTTTACGCCCTTAGCATCGTTATTAACGACGAAGTCCGAGTGAGCTGATTAACTCACGGTAACGGTTAACGTCTGTGCGGCGAAGGTATGCCAACAAGTTACGACGGTGACCNNTTTTTCATCAAACCACGGTAAGTAGCGTGGTCTTTTTTGTGTTGTTTAATGTGTTCGTTAAGGTGGTTGATTTCCCAAGTAAGGACAGCAACTTGAACCTCTACTGAACCAGTGTCACCTTCATGACGTGCGTATTGAGCAATGATTTCATTTTTTTTCTCTTTTGAGATTGCCATGTTATTTCTCCTTTTTTTGCTCCATCCGAGTCTTAGGATTGGCTCTCCTAAAACCAAGAAAGAGTTGGTTTGTCTTTACGACTTCTCTATTTTAGCTCATCTACTAATCATTGTCAATCACAAGATTCACTGTTTAGATTTCTACATCTTAGACTTTTTTGTCATTCTTGATTTCATCAAAAAACCAAGGAAAAGTAGGAAACTTACTATAGCATAGGCTAGGAAAATCCAACTAAAACTTGGAGATACAAGTGCCAATGATTTCAAAACATAAGGAGAGAGGGCAGACCCTAGGTTACACCCCAAGAGTACATAGGCTGTCGCTTTGTTCAACAGATTTCTAGCAATATGCTCAGAAAGTCGGTTAAAGATAATTGTCAAAACAGTGCTATAGAAGAAACCAACACCAACTGAAGATAAAATCAAAATCGGTAAGTTACTAGCCACTGACATCCCAAAGAGATAAACCGCCAATAAAAACATCACTATATGCAAAAGACGATTCTTAAAATATCCTATAAGAGAAGCGAAACTTAGTCCAGCTACAATTCCAACTCCTTGCTCTAAACTAAGTACTAAAGCTGATTGCCCACTCGCAATGGTCTTACCAGCAACCTGAAATAGAGGCACGCGCAAACTAATCGAAGAATTAATACAGATGACAAATCCTGCTAAAAGGGCCATGCCAAGGATCATACTAAGATCTTTTTTGTTTAGACTTTGTTTACTTTTTGTAATCTGCTTCCTCTCCACCTGATCCATCGTTGGCACAAAAAGGAGGTACATGGTCAGAATCACAAAACCAAGACCATAAATAAGAAAGGCAAAGGTCCAATGGATTCTCAATAGTTGACCAACTAAAAGGGCACAAGAAGCTCCACCAATCAACTCCATGGAGCCACGAATACCTAACATCTGAACCCGTTCTTTACCTTGAAAACGTTGACTGATGATGGCAATCGCCTTAGCATTGATAAGGCCAATCCCCATCCCAAAAGCAATACGTGACAGTAAGACAAGAGGATAGGCTTGTACAAAAAAAGGAAAAATCCCAGCACTACTAAGTAAAAGCAATCCAGTCACAATTAGCTGTCTATCACTTAGCCATTTGTCAATAAATGAATTAAGTAAGAGCATCGCTACTACGGAAAATGAAGGGACAGATACTAAAAGCTCCACTTGCGCGGCAGAAAAGGTTGGGCTATAGTAGTCCAACATAGGTGGTAGAGCGGTTGAAATCGAGAAGGCCGAAATCAAGGGCAAGGATAGCCCAAGTAGGCTCATTTTTTCTAAAATTCGTGTCATAATTTAGGGATTAGAACTTCCTTTCCTTACTTGTCTGATAGTTATTTTTTCATTATAATCTAAGGAGACTTTAAAAAATAGGACCTAGGTCCTAAAAAAGGAGATGTATGCGTAATCATGACATAAGACCTCAACTTAATCAGGTCTTTCCACCCCCCTACCTCGACCAATTACAGAAAGTCACCTTTCAAAAGAATGATTATATTTGTACCCAAGGAAAATCTATCACAGAGCTAACCTACATTTTGTCAGGAAAGGTAAAAATTGTACGTTCTCTCTTCAATGGTAAAGAACATATCCTAGAAATGCTTAACCAACCACAAATATTTGGAGATGTAGAACTCATGACCAATCAACCAGCAGGATCATCAGTCATTGCTTTAGAAGAGGTTCAAGCAGTTCAGCTCCCTTTAAATAATAAAGAAGAGCTCCTCAAAGATCCCATTTTTCTCTATCAAATTGGGCATAACCTAGCCATGGCACTGCGTAAACAGGGTATTACTGCCTCAACAAATGCAAGCTACTCTGTCAAAGAGCGTCTGGCTACTCATATGTTGAGTATTGAGGAAGAAGGTGTTTTTCAACTATCACCATCTATCCTAGCTGCCAGTTTTGGGACTAGCTATCGCCATGTGCAACGAGTCATCAAACAATTTATCGATCAAGGAATTATTGAAAAAGAATCTTTTAAGACCTATCGTATTTTACAACGACAAACCTTGGAAAAACTGGCTTTTATCGATTAGAAAAAGCTTCACTTTAATCCCTGATGGTTTAATTTTCAACCCTTTTGTGCTATAGTTATAAATAAGTAAATCAAAGAAAATAGAGGTAAACAAATGGATGCTCAAACCAAAATTATCCGCGCCAGCCATATGATTGATATGAATGATATCATTCGCGAAGGAAACCCAACCTTGCGTGCTATCGCTGAAGATGTGACCTTCCCACTATCAGATGAAGACATTATCCTAGGTGAAAAAATCATGCAGTTTCTTCGTAATTCACAAGATCCTGTTATTGCTGAAAAAATGGGGCTTCGTGGGGGAGTCGGTCTTGCAGCCCCACAATTAGATATTTCAAAACGCATTATCGCCGTTCTCGTTCCAAATCCTGAAGACGCTGAAGGTAATCCACCCAAAGAAGCATATAGCCTTCAAGAAATCATGTACAACCCTAAAGTAGTTGCCCATTCTGTTCAGGATGCTGCCTTGGGTGATGGAGAAGGATGCCTCTCAGTCGACCGTGACGTTCCTGGTTACGTGGTTCGTCATGCTCGAGTAACTGTTGAATACTACAACAAAGAGGGCGAAAAGCAACGTGTTAAGCTTCGTGGGTACAACTCAATCGTTGTTCAACATGAAATCGACCATACTAACGGTATCATGTTCTACGACCGCATCAATAAAGACAATCCATTCGCCATTAACGATGGACTCTTAATTATCGAATAAAGAAAGCCTCAGTAGAAATACTGGAGTTTTAGACTGGATATGAGGCCTCAGTGCCACCCTATAGCTAAGTTAAAGTAGAAAAGAACCGACTTTTGATGTGCACCCCAAAAGT
>DOTL01000072.1 GCA_003521145.1 Streptococcus sp.
AACTTCATTATAGAACTTTCAGTTAAATTAGGAATAATATCGTAGATTAATTACTTGTCAAAAATATTACCGACTTCAACTTCTACCTTCTGTGCTTTTACATCGATATCAGAAACCGTAAGTAATGATTTATATTCATGGATATCACGATTGCCTTTAGCATTTTCTGCGAATACAGCTACACCTACTGACTCACTATCAAATTCTGAAAGCAAGCTAATCATACCCGTAATGGTACCACCACCTTTAAGAAAATCATCAACAATAAGGACGCGGCTATTGGGTTTCAAACTACGTTTTGAAAGGAACATTTTTTCAATACGGTCACTTGAACCACTAACGTAGTTTACCGATACAGTTGAACCTTCTGTAATTTTTAAGTCACGACGAACAATAACAAATGGAATATTCAAGACTTCTGCTACTGCATTTGCTAAAGGAACCCCTTTAGTTGCAACAGTCATAACGGCATCAATTTTTTGTCCTTTAAAGGCACTGGCAATGATACGACCAATATTTTTCAAAATAGACGGTGTACTCAGTAAATCAGATAGGTAGAGATAACCACCTGGTAAGATACGATCACTCTCGGAAAGACGTTTACAAAGATTTTCAACCAAACTTCTTGCATCTTCATCAGAAATAGTTGGTGTAAACATAACGCCACCAGATACACCCGTTACTGTTTCGATTTCCCCTATTTGACTTTCCTCAAAAGCTTTTTTGATGATAGCAATATCTTCTGAGATTGAAGACTTTGCAGCTTCATAACACTCTACAAAAGTGTTGAGGCTTGTCAATTGATAAGGATTATTAATCAGGTAGTTTGAAATCACTACCATGCGCTCACTCCGTTTTAATTTCATATGTTACCTATATTTTCTGTACTTTTCAACTATTATACCATAACACAGCAAAAAACGAACATTTTTACCTAGAATGCTCGCTTAATTTCGATTTTAATCAAATTTTGGCTTGTAGAAGGAACGATTATCCATAGCAAAGAGACGATTTGTCATTTCTCCTGGACCTACTAGGTTAAGGGCTGTCGTCATCATCATCATACTGGCATCAAGATTATCAATCATATGAATAATCTCTGCTTCCATAATACGGGGGCGTACTGGACTACCGTACTCTAGTTGTCCGTGGTGGCTGAGAATGACATGACGCAAAACAACGACATCCTCACGCGTATCGTCAATATTAAGCTCCACAAGGATCTTGGTGACTTCTTCATCAATCAAGGCAATATGACCAATTAAGTTCCCACGAACCGTATACTCAGTGTTTTCATGACCAGTAAGCTCAATAACCTTAGCTAAATCATGAAGCATTATCCCTGCAAAGAGTAGACTCTTATTGAGCTCTGGATAAATATCTCCAATGCTGTCCGCTAGGCGAACCATAGTAGCCGTATGATAGGCTAGTCCGCTTTCAAAAGCATGGTGATTCGTTTTAGCAGCCGGAAAAGTGAAAAACTCTTTATTATACTTTCGATAAAGAGCACGAACAATACGCTGCCAAGTTGCTTCCTCAATCTTGAAAATCATTTGCTCTAGGTATTCGCGTACTTCGGAAGGATTTACCGGCGGTTTCTCTTTGAAATCAGCTGGATCATTTGGCTCACCAAATGTAGGCAAGCGTAAGGTAATTTGGTTGACCTGAGGAGTATTATTATAAACTTCTCGACGTCCCTCCATGTGCACTACTTTACCTGCGGTAAATTCTTCGACATTATAAGGCTGAGCATCCCATAGGTTTCCTGAAATCTCACCGGTATCATCCTGAAAAGTAAAGGTAATGTAATCCTTTCCCGCTCTTGTCTTACGTACCTCTGCACGTTTAATCAGATAAAAACCTTCAAAATACTCATCTTTTTTCATTTGATTAATCTTCATGCTTATCCTCGTTTTCTAATCGTGGTAAATCTAACAAACTTTGTGTCGCACTGTCTTGATAGGTTTCAATTGTATCAAGAGCTCTAACAATTGCCCTACTCCTTGTGTTGAGAAGACTATCGACTGTTTTACTTGCTGTATTCAATTGTCTCTGAGCTTTAGCTAACATATCTCCAAACTTGCTAAATTCTAGTTTGACATTGCCTAAAACCTTACTAATATCATCTGCATTCTTTTGAATATTCAAAGTTCTAAATCCTACAGACAATGAATTCAATAGTGCTGATAAAGTTGACGGGCCTGCGATAACAATATTCTCCTCGCGACGAAGGGCATCAAAGAAGGCTGGTTGGCGTACTACCTCAGCATAAAGTCCTTCCGTCGGCAAAAATAATATACCAAAATTTGTAGTTTCAGGTGGGTTAAGATACTTCTTGTTAATATCCTTTGCAAATCGCTTAATACTAGTCAACAGTAACTTACGGTGTTTCTCAATTTCCTCTTTATTACCAGACTCATAAGCATCTTCCAGACGATAGTAATCTTCCAAAGGAAACTTAGAATCAATTGGAAGGTAGATATATTCATCTTTATGGTTTCCTGGCATTTTGATTGCA
The DNA here is from genome assembly GCA_003521145.1 of Streptococcus sp. Classification (GTDB taxonomy): domain Bacteria; phylum Bacillota; class Bacilli; order Lactobacillales; family Streptococcaceae; genus Streptococcus. Next base: position 2,519 of record DOTL01000072.1, read on the forward strand.
TATTCAACTCGTTCACTTGAACCTGATATCGTAGGAAATTCTCGTTCGTACTGATTAACGGTCAATATGTCTTCAATAATTTGTCCTAGTTGAAGCTCTCCCAGAATGCCTCGTGTTTTTGTATTTGAAAGGACCTTGTTAAGACTTCCAACATCCTTGGCTACATTTTTCATTTCCCCCAAGCCCTGGTTAACTGACTCTAATTGTCTTGAAACAGTCTCAAAAGAGGCTTGTAAACGTGTTTGTAAGGTTTGCTCAAGTTTCTCTTCAACTGTCTGACGCATTTGTTCCAAACGTTTCTCATTGGAATCTTGCATATCTTTTAGAGCTTTTGTTAAGCCTTGGTTTATTTGCTCAAGGCGTTGGTCCGAGCGATCTCGATTATCAGACAGATTTTGATGTAAAACCTCTCGAATATCTGTCAACTGTTGATATAGTTCCATCTGTAATTGATTCAATTGCTTTGTCGTTTCCAGTTGATTTGTCTTAGCAAAACTTTCCAATTGAAACGAAATTTGATCTGAAAGATTATCTGCATTTTCTTCCAAACTCTTATTAATCTGTTCTTTTAACTCCATATTCTTCAAGAAAAGAGCAATAAGAATCCCTAAGCTTAATAAAGTTAAAAGTGTAAGTAGATAGATCATACTAACTCCTATCTTTAGTCTGGATGACAATCACATATCCATTTGGCACAATCACTTGAATCGGACCATCAACGAATTCATTGCTAGAATAGATTTTCTTTTGGAAATAATTCATACTAGTTAATTCGTATTTTGCTCCCAAAATCGTCAGTTCTCCATCACCTTCATGTAAAAAAGAAACATATGTCATTCCGGGTTCTGGTAAAACTTTATGACTTCCTTCTGAATAATAAGTAATCTTATTTTGCTTATCTCGCAAACAGATACGCCTCATAAAAGGAGCTAATTCAGAATCGCTGACCAAAAATATATTTGATAACATATGATCAATTCTGCCACCAAAAGCACCGAAAATAGTTACTTCCGCCTCAGGATATAACTGAAATATAATTTTTAGGGCTAACTCTGTATCCGTATCATCCTTATCAGCAGGAGCAATCCTAAAATCTTTGGCAGATGATTGAATCATCTCTAACTCTGACCGCGATACTGAATCAAAATCTCCGACAGCCAAATCAAGAGGCAAAACTAACTCCAACAAATGTAAGCACGCGCGATCCACCCCAACAAAATAATCAAAATCGGTAGTGAACCACTCTAGCTCACCACCGACAAATAAAGCTATTTTAGGCATCGATAGCATCACGAAGCGTTTGAACTTGCGCTGTCAAATCAGGATTTTTGAAGAGGTAAGAGCCCGCTACAAAAACATTAGCCCCCGCCTTGGCACATGCTGCAATGGTATTGTTATCTACACCACCATCAACTTCAATATCGAATGAATAGCTACCTTTTTCGCGAAGCTCCACAACGTGCTCCACTTTAGACATCATTTCTGGAATGAACGCCTGACCACCAAAACCTGGATTTACAGTCATGATAAGTACTTGATCCACTAAATCAAGTACAGGAATAAGTGCCTCAACTGGGGTTCCAGGATTAATCACAACACCTGCTTTCATACCAGCAACTTTGATTTTCTGGAGAGCACCATGGATATGCTTAGTGGCTTCAACATGAATGGTCATGATATCTGCACCAGCTTGTGCATAGGCATCCACATAACGCTCTGGATCAACAACCATAAGGTGGCAATCAAAAACCAACTTGCTATGTTTACGCATGCTAGCAACCACATCTGCTCCCCAACTGATATTAGGAACAAATTGACCATCCATAATATCAATGTGAACATATTCCGCACCTGATGCATCAATACGAGCTAGTTCTGAAGCAAAATTAGCGTAATTAGCAGCTAGGATAGAAGGAGCAATTTTATATGACATGAAGACCTACTTTCTTTTTACAGTTTTTTTATATGTTTCACGACGATTTTCAATTTCACTTAAAAATTGAAGGTAATTATAATAACGGACTTGCCAGATCTGGCCATTTTCAACTTCATCCTTAACAGCACAAGAAGGCTCATGGGTATGGGTACAAGAACGGAATTTACAGCCATGACTAGCTTGACGGATTTCCGGAAAAGCTTCACTCAAGTCCTCTGCATTATCCACTTCATAATCTAGCGAAGAGAATCCTGGTGTGTCAGCAATCTTCCCACCATGAACTTCATAAAGACTTACAGCCCTTGTAGTATGACGTCCACGACCTAAACTGTCTGAAATCTCACCTGTTTCCAACTTCAACTCTGGGACAATACGGTTCAACAAGGTTGATTTTCCAACACCTGTTTGTCCCATAAAGACTGTTATTTTATCAGTCAAGAGCGGCAATAGTTCTTCCAAACTGAAGACAAAATCAAAACCAATTTTTTGATACTGTTTTTGAATAGCCTTCATTTCTGAATCATCTTCAACCAAATCCATCTTAGAAATATAGATTACAGGTTTTATATTTTTATGCTCTAGTAAAACCAAAAAACGGTCCAAAAGATTACTATTGAAGTCCGGTTCCTTAGCAGACATAATAACCACAGCCTGATCTATATTGACAATGGGTGGACGCACTAAACTATTGATTCGTTGACCAATTTTAAGGATATAACCTTCTGAATTTTCCTCTGCTGAAAATTCGACAAAATCCCCAACATAAGGTGTTTGCCCCTTTTTTCTAAAATTTCCTCGCGCACGTGTCTGGTATACAACACCATCATGCTCTACATAATAGAAACCTGCTAGTGCTTTGATAATTCTTCCTTGCAAGTGAACTCCTCATTCGTTTAATAGCCCTATTATATCACAAATTAGAAAGCTTTTCTGGAACAAAAAACTGATCTTCCATTTCTCAGTGGCCTCCTTGCATTTTCAATAGATTGCAGTATAATAGTCCTATCACTGCGGAGGTGGTGGAACGGCAGACACGCATGCTTCAGGCGCATGTGCTTTTTCAAGCGTGAGGGTTCAAATCCCTTTCTCCGCATAACTAAAAATCCCACCGAGATTCAGTGGGATTTTTAAATTATAAACCTGCTTCTCTCAAAGCATCTGATAAGTGGGCAAAATCAGAAATAGATAAAGCCTCTCCACGAATAGAAGGTTTTATATCTGCAATTTCCAAAGCCTGCTCAAGTTTGGATTTTATTTCTTCAGATTTACCAAAATGATTTGTTAAATTATTCCACAATGTCTTACGACGATGGACAAAGCTAGCCTTAGCCACTCGGAAAAGGAAATCCTCATCTTTAACTTCAACCAACGGTTGTTCACGACGCGTCATCTTCAAAATGGCTGAGTCAACATTAGGTGCTGGTACAAAGACTGTACGAGGGACAATGAATGCCACTTTAGCGGTCATATAATACTGAACGGCAATTGATAGAGAACCATAAGCCTTGCTATTAGGCTCTGCAGAAATGCGGTCAGCGACTTCTTTTTGCATCATAACAACAAATTCTGCAAAAGGGATCTTACTCTCAATCAAATGCATCAAGATTGGCGTCGTAATATAATATGGCAAATTGGCTACGACCTTAATTGGTAGTTCTGGATTTTTAAATTCTTTTACCCGTGTCTGTAAATCTGCCTTGAGAACATCTTCATTAATCACGTTAACATTATCATGATCACGTAATGTATCCTCTAAAATTGGAACCAACCGATCATCAATTTCAAATGCCGTAACTTCCGCAGCATTTTCAGCCAAGAATTCTGTTAATGCTCCGATACCAGGTCCAATTTCAATTACATTGACATTTCTATCAATCTCTGCCGTATCAACAATTTTTTGTAAAATATTTGTATCTGTTAAGAAGTTCTGTCCGAAAGACTTCTTAAAGGTAAAGCCATGGCGTTCAAGGACAGCCTTGGTCACGCTACAATCTGCAATTCTCATTTATTCTCTTTTCTTATTAATTTCACAATTTTTATAATTGGACACAAAACAGGTCCAAAGCCTTCATTATCCCAACCTCTATTATAGCTACTTTGTAGCGATTTGATTGTAAGATTACTGGTAGTCTAGTAATTTGACATAGCCTCTTCCAGCTCCTCTAAAGTGATTCCAAACAATTCCAAACGTTTTAGAAGCTGCTTTCCATTGCAATAACCAATACGAAGCGCCTCGCCTAAATATTCTCGACGCTTTCGACTATCTGCTCCCATTAGCAGCCCTAACTTCATGAGATTTGATTTACTAATATCAAACTGATTATCATCATCGTAACTACCTAGAACTCCAGACAAGGCCTTTTGAAGATCCTCAAAACTCGCATGCTCAACACCCAATGAACGACCTTTAGTCTTAGATTTTGGTGTTGCTTCCCCACGGTTTAAAAAAGCATGCTTTGCTGTCGGAACAGCTTCCATGATGATTTTACGGATACGTTCACCATTATAGTCTGGATCAGTAAAAACAATCACTCCACGTAATTTATTAAGCTTATCGATACGCTCTAAGTCATCCTCATTAATAGCAGATCCTCTAGTCTCATAGGTATCCACCTCATAAAAACGTCTCAAATTTGCCGTATCATCCTTACCTTCTACCACGATGACTTCTTGAATTTTTATTTTATTCATCCAGACCAAAAATCCTCATTGCATTATCATAAGTAGCATTAGCAACTTCTTCACTCGTCAAACCACGAAGCTCAGCAATCTTGTCTACTACGTAACGTGTATACCCTGTACGATTCTCGCGACCACGTTTGGGAACGGGTGCCAAATACGGCGCATCTGTTTCAACCAGAATCTTATCTAAAGGTAACTTCTGAGCAGCTTCTTGGACATCCAAAGCCTTCTTAAAAGTTACAACACCTGAAAATGAAGTCATCATTCCTAGATCAACAAATTTTTGAGCCATTTCGAGGGATCCTGAGTATGAGTGCATAATCCCACCACGAGGACCAACACCAACTTCTTTAATAACAGCGTAAGTATCCTCAAGTGCATCACGTGTATGGACAACAAAAGGTAAATTGTGTTTCTTTGACAAAGCTATTTGGCGCTTAAAGACAGCAATCTGAATTTCTTTAGGAGCTTCCATCCAATAATAATCCAAACCGATTTCCCCAAGTGCCACTACTTTCGGATTATCCAATTGTGATACAATCCAATCCTCAATCTCTTGAGAATATGACCCTGCTTCCGTAGGATGCCATCCAATCGTACTATATAGCTGATCATACTTATATGATAGCGCTAAAGATTTATCAATTGTTGGCTTATCAAAACCAACAATATTCATTTTAGTAACACCTAGTTGAACTGCAAAATCTATTTCTTCTTGTTCTTTTCCTGCAAAATTATCCACATTAAGATGGGTATGCGTATCAAAAATTTCAATCATAAATCTATTATAACAAAAACGAGCGAGCATAGCTCACTCACCTTTTCATTTTATCAAACAAAGAGTCGCATATATTCTATCTTTGTGCAACGATTCATTACAATATCCTGTCTATTCGCTTGACGAAGAATAGTCTCAGCCTCCTCATTCTCAAGACCAATTTGACTCCAGAAAACTTTTGCATCCGTTTCAAGAAAATCATAGGCAACATCTGGTAAAAACTCACTTCGTCTAAATACATCAACAATATCAATCGAAAATGGGATATCTTTAAGATAAGCATAAACATGCTCTCCTAGAAGCTCTTGACCTTCTAGTTTTGGATTTACTGGTATGATACGATAACCAGCAGCATTTAGAAAATGTGTAACCTGATAAGATGCTGCCTCCTTGCGATGAGACAGACCAACAATTGCAATCGTCTTTGCCGATTTTAAATAAGATTCTATAACCTAAGCACTAGGATTTTGAAATGAATAAGACATACGACTCTCCTCGTCGTTCGAATAAACTAAAAATAAAAATCCGTAAACGGGACTGTGACGATTAGTTAGCTAAGCTCTGCAACGATAGCTTTAATTTGTTCTTTTGTATGTACACCTGCAACTTGCTTAACAACCTCACCATCTTTTTTGAAGAGTAAAGTTGGAATAGACATGATTCCAAACTTCTGAGCTGTTTCTGGGTTCTCATCAACATCAATTTTAACAATCTTAAGTTCAGCTTCTGAAATCTCTTCAGAAAGTTGCTCAAGAATTGGTGCTTGCATCAAGCAAGGCCCACACCAAGTTGCCCAAAAATCAATCAAAACGAGTCCTTCAGCTGTTTCTTGTTCAAATGTAGCATCTGTTACTACTTGTGTCATATATTCATCCTCCTAGACATTATAAAACTTTTGTAGACCTATTCTATATGATTCTAAAGGCCATTGCAAGAATTTAACACATACATAAAAAATTCTTATCAAATATTAGTCACTGCCTATCATAAACATCACTTGCCCACAGCCTATCTTGGGAGTATAATAATAAAAAACTATAAAAATAGAAATGAGTAAATATGGATAAAGATGCGATGATTACCTATCTCATAGGTGAACTCAAGAAAGAAAATCTAGAATTACATGATTTGATTATCCCAGAAGAACTCGAAGAAAAGCAAAAGCTTCTCAGAGCCCTCTTTAATACACGTAAACCAATGGCAGCATCAACACAATTCTTGACAATACAAGACCTTTACCTACAAGTTAGGAAAGGGGAACGTGGATTTGTACAACTCAATTCTCTCCAACCCATCCCTCAAGATGATCGAATCTACCTCTGGAAGGGTGATATTACAAGACTTGAAGTAGATGCAATCGTAAATGCAGCCAATAAAACCCTACTAGGATGTATGAAACCTCTTCATGATTGTATAGATAATGCTATTAATACATATGCAGGTGTTCAGTTACGCCAAGCTTGTTTCGAACTCATCGTAGAACAAGGATATGAAGAACCTGTTGGCATGGCTAAAATAACCCCAGCTTACAATCTTCCTTCTGCTTTTGTCATTCATACTGTAGGTCCGAAAATACTAGACCAAGCAACACAAATTGATGAAGATCTTTTAGCAAAAAGTTATCTTTCAGTTTTAGCACTAGCTGAGAAAAATAACATTGAATCAATTGCTATTCCATGTCTATCAACTGGAGATTTCAATTTTCCAAAACAAAAAGCTGCCAAAATCGCCATTCAAACAGTCAAAACCTTTATTGATGAGTCAAGTATAATAAAAAAAGTTATATTTAACGTATTTAATGATGAAAATTTAGCAATTTATCAAAAACTCCTTGGTGAATAAAAAAGGCTCTATAATTTCTGTAG
>DOTL01000034.1 GCA_003521145.1 Streptococcus sp.
AGAAATTAGTCCCTACTCGATTTATATGACTAGAATCTCTTCAATTTTTGATAAATATAAAATATAAGACCATTTTTTTTATCTTTTCCAGAAAATTTTGTATAATAGGAACACCAAAGATGAAGTGAGAAAGAAAAATGTACCAAGTAGTTGAAATGAAAGGGGTTTTGGAACCGTGGTGGTTCTTAGAAGGCTGGCAAGAAGATATCATCAGTACTAAGGAATTTGAAAATTTTTACGATGCCCTCAAGTACTATAAAAAACTTTGGTTTGCGATGGAAGAAACCTTACCAAGTTATATCAGCCGTAGTAGTGTCATGACTGCTTTTTGGGACCAAGAGGATAAGCACTGGTGTGAGGAGTGTGACGAATACCTGCAGGTCTATCAATCGATTGCTCTTTTGGATGATTGGCAGGAAATTCCTGAGGAAAAATACCGTCCGGGATATGAAAAGCGAAATGACCTTCCAATCATGCCACTGTAAAATTAAACGTTAAATAATGCAGAAGCTCGAAATATTCGAGCTTTTTTTCATTTTCTTAAACTTTTTACGAATAGGTCTATGAGGAGGTCCTTATGGTAACAGAATTTGCTAAGGAAATGATCAAAAATGCTGATAGATGTGGAGCACAAGACATTTATGTCATTCCACGTCAGGATAATTATGAGCTCTATATGCGAGTTGGGCAGGAGAGGAGATTAATTGATGTATATCGGCCTGATTTCATGGCTAGTCTTATTGGTCACTTTAAATTTGTGGCGGGAATGATGGTGGGTGAGAAGCGTAGGAGTCAACTAGGTTCCTGTGACTATGATTGTGGTGATGGTCAAAGGGTTTCTCTGCGTTTGTCTACCGTTGGGGATTATCGCGGCTTAGAAAGTTTAGTTATTCGTGTTCTACATTCCGAACGTCGAGAATTAGTGTACTGGAATCAAGGAATCCAGCCTATTATGGATGCTTTGGATTATCGTGGATTATATCTCTTTGCAGGTCCCGTTGGTTCTGGAAAGACTACGCTTATGGATGAGTTGGTTCAGGAGCGTTTTAAGGGGCAGCAGGTGATTTCGATTGAGGATCCTGTGGAAATTAAACAGGATAATGTTTTGCAACTCCAGGTGAATCAAGCAATTGACATGACCTATGATAATTTGATTAAGCTATCACTGCGTCACCGCCCGGATGTTTTGATTATTGGAGAAATTCGAGATAAGGAGACTGCTCGAGCGGTTATCAGAGCTAGTCTAACGGGAGTGACTGTTCTTTCAACTATTCACGCAAAGAGTGTAGCAGGTGTTTATGAGCGTCTTCTGGACCTCGGTGTAGATAAGTCTGAGTTGGATAATGCTCTTCAAGGGATTGCCTACATGCGTCTGATTAAGGGAGGAGGTGTGATTGATTTTGCCAGTGAAAATTTCCAAAGCCATTCGTCAACCAGCTGGAACCAACAGTTGGAAGGCTTGGTTCAACAAGGATATCTCACTGAAGGGGATATCCAAGGAGAAAAAATTAAAGATTAATCAGCAAGTCAAGGTTATCCAGCTTTTCAAACAACTTCTAAAGGCAGGGTTTACTTTAACTGAAATCGTAGCCTTTTTGGAGCGAAGTCACTTGTTGAAAGAATCGTCATTATCTCTTATGAAAGCAAGCTTAATGCGAGGTGACAGGCTAGACCAGATGTTTGCGTCAGTGGGTTTCTCGAACAATATTGTTACTCAGATTGCCCTTGCTGATAAGCACGGTAATCTTCTAGGGAGTTTAACCAAGATTGAAACCTACATGCTTCGCATGACCAAGGTTCGTAAGAAACTCATGGAGGTAGCGACCTACCCTATTCTACTCCTGGGTTTCCTGATTATGATTATGTTAGGTCTTAAAAATTATCTTTTACCTCAACTGTTAGAGGGTGATGGTAAGGATAATTGGGCTGTACAGTTGGTTCAAATCTTTCCCCAGCTCTTCTTTGTGAGTTTGTGCGGACTCCTTGTATTAAGCTTAATTCTATATCTATGGGTGAAACGCCAGTCAGCCCTTGTCTTTTATCGACGAATGGCAAAAATCCCTTTCATAGGCCAAACTGTCAGGCTATATACGACCGCCTATTATGCTAGGGAATGGGGAAATCTCCTAGGACAAGGTATTGACCTGTTAGACTTGGTTTCTCTTATGCAAGAGCAAAAGTCCAAGCTCTTTCGTGAGCTGGGGGCAGATTTAGAAGAGGCCTTGATGCTAGGACAGAGTTTTCCTGACCGAATTGTTACTCACCCATTTTTCACTAAGGAGCTATCCTTAATTATTGCTTATGGAGAGGTCAATGCTGGGTTGGGCTATGAGTTAGAAGTCTATGCTGAAGAGGTTTGGCAGGCTTTCTTTAACCGTCTTAATAAGGCAACAACCTTTGTGCAACCCCTCATTTTTGTTATTGTTGCTGTCGTGATTGTAATGATCTATGCAGCTATGCTATTACCAATGTATCAAAATATGGAAGGAATGATATCATGAAATTGATGTTGAAAAAATTGAATGCCGTTAAACTACGAGCTTTTACTCTAATTGAAATGCTAGTCGTGCTTCTCATTATCAGTATTCTCCTCTTGCTTTTTGTTCCTAACTTGAGTAAGCAGAAGGATTCTGTTAAAGAGACTGGAAATGCGGCTGTGGTCAAGGTCGTGGATTCTCAAGCAGAACTTTATGAAATGAAGAATAACAAGATAGCTAGCTTAGCAGCTCTTGTTTCAGAAGGTCAAATCACGCAAAAACAGGCAGATTCATACAATGATTATTATGCGAAACATGGTGGCGAAAGTCGCTCAGTGGCCAATTAGAGCCTTTACCTTGTTGGAGAGTCTGGTGACACTAGCAGTGGTTGCCTTTCTCACTCTGAGTTTGTCAGGCTCAGTAACAGGTATTTTTCGGCAGGTTGAGACTAATCTTTTTTATCTGCGCTTTGAGTACCTATACCGAGATAGTCAGCGCTTGGCAGCGGGGGCAGGGTCCAATGTTGAATTGCAGTTGACCAAGGATAAAATCAGTAACGGAAAATCCAGTCTGGTAATTCCTAAAAATATTCATCTGGATAAGGGGCAGACGCTAGTGTTTGATGCCAAAGGAGGTAACTCAAGCCTCATCAAGATTCGTTTTTTAAGTGATAAGGAGGTGGTGACCTATCAGCTTAACATGGGAAGTGGTAAATATAAAAAGACGGTCTTTTAGAGGCTATATTCTTATCGAAAGTCTGGTAGCAATGGCTGTTTTAGTACTAGTCAGTGGTCTTATCTTGGATCAGATCAATACCAATCGCAGACTCATGGCTGAGAATCTCCATCAACAAGAGGTCTTGAGTGTGGCAACCATGGCAGTTCAGACAAAACAGGATCAGTTGACCTTAAATGGTATCACAGTGACAGTAAAACGTAGCAAGCAAGGTATTACGGTTTATGAATCGGGAAAGGAGATTATTCATGTCTCTAAATCGTAAGGTTCGCGCCGTTACCCTCTTGGAATGTCTAGTGGCATTGTTGGTGATTGCTGGTTCAGTTCAAGTTTATCAAGGTCTGACTACAGTATTGGTGAGTAATGTTAAGCAGGTCAAACAACAAGAAAACCAAGACTGGCTCCTATTCGTTCAACAAATGGAGGCAGAGTTAGAAGGTTGTCAGTTGGTAAAGGTAGAAGGGAACAAGCTCTATGTCAAGCAGGATAATCAAGACCTGGCTTTTGGCCTTTCAAGTGCTACTGATTTTCGAAAAACAAATGCTGACGGTCGAGGCTACCAACCCATGCTTTTCAATTTAAAATCTAGTACGATTAGTCAAAATAACCAGATAGTCACCATCCAAGTGACTCTTAAAAATGGGCTACAAAGGAGTTTTGTTTATGCTTTTGAAAAAACAGGTTAGGGGAGGCGTTCTCCTCTACGCTCTTTTTATGGCTGGCATTTTCACACTTCTTCTTCATGTTTATCTGGAGCGGGTGGTTGCTAGCTCTAGACAAAATCAAGCGCAAATGATCTCCAGTCATAGTCGTCTCATGGCAGAGATGACCATGGACTTGGCGGACAAGGAAGCAGGTGCTTTTAGTTTTTCTCAGGGAACTACGACTTACGAGGTTAAGGACAAACAAGTGATTGTTAGAGTTGCCAGTAAAGACCAAATCAAGACCTATCGTTATGTGAAGAAGCAGGAGCAGAAATAGAAATTCTCTTTCCTTTTTGATATGATAGAAGGACGGAGGAAATCATGAATTTTGAAGCAATTGAGACAGCCTTTGAGCTGTTGTTAGAAAATGTCCAAACCATTGAAAATGATCTTGGAACCCATGCTTACGATGCGCTTATTGAGCAAAATTCCTATTATTTGGGGGCTGAGGTAGCTAATGAAGTCATTATCAAAAACAACGAGAAATTACGTGCTCTTGATCTAAGTAAAGAGGAGTGGCGTCGTGCTTTTCAGTTCTTGTTTATCAAACTAGGGCAATTGGAAGCCTTACAAGCCAATCATCAATTTACACCGGATGCTATTGGATTTATCATTCTTTACCTACTTGAAGGTTTGACCAAGGACGACCAATTAGATATTTTGGAGATTGGTTCAGGGACAGGAAACTTGGCTGAAACTCTTCTAAATAATAGTCAGAAAACCCTTAATTATATGGGGATGGAAGTTGATGATCTTCTTATCGATTTGTCAGCTAGTATTGCTGAGGTGGTGAATTCAGTAGCGGTTTATATCCAAGAGGATGCTGTTCGACCACATATTCTCAAAGAGAGCAACGTTATTATCAGCGATTTACCTATAGGTTACTACCCTAATGATGAGATTGCGAGTCGTTTCAAGGTGGCAGCAACTGGCGAACACACTTATGCCCATCATCTTCTTATGGAGCAATCACTTAAGTATTTGAAGAAAGACGGTATTGCTATTTTTTTGGCACCAACCAATCTTTTGACAAGCCCTCAAAGTGATCTGCTTAAGAAGTGGTTATCAGGATATGCTGATATTATTGCTGTTATTACTCTTCCAGAAGCAGCTTTTGGCAATAAACATAACATGAAGTCTATTTTTGTACTAAAAAAACAAACTAAAAATGCTCCTGAGACCTTCGTTTACCCACTTAGCGATTTGCAAAATCCAAGGGTCCTCAAGGATTTTACAGAGAATTTCCAAAAATGGAAATCAGATAATTCCATTTTCTAGTAAAACATGATAGAATAGGAATGTATTATTGAAAGCGTTTTATAAAGAGGTGCTTATGACAAAAACAATAGCAATCAATGCAGGAAGTTCAAGCTTGAAATGGCAATTATATGAAATGCCAGAAGAAGTTGTTCTTGCTAAGGGTTTGATTGAACGTATTGGCTTGAGAGATTCTGTTTCAACAGTAAAATTTGCTGACCGTTCTGAATCGCAAACCTTAGATATTGCTGACCATGTTCAAGCGGTAAAAATTTTGCTTGATGACTTGATTCGTTTCGATATTATCAAGAGCTATGATGAAATTACAGGTGTTGGTCACCGTGTGGTTGCTGGTGGAGAGTATTTCAAAGAATCAATCTTGGTGGATGAATATGCCTTGGCTAAGATTGAAGAATTGTCAGCCTTGGCACCGTTACACAATCCAGGTGCAGCCTCAGGGATTCGTGCCTTCAAGGAGCTTCTACCAGATATTACAAGCGTTGCTGTTTTTGATACAGCTTTTCATACATCTATACCAGAAGTGGCTTACCGTTATCCAGTGCCTAATCGTTACTATACAGACTACCAAGTCCGTAAGTATGGAGCACACGGAACTAGCCACCAATATGTTTCTCAAGAAGCAGCTAAGTTGTTAGGTAAGCCAATTGAAGAAACTAAGATTATCACAGCCCATGTGGGCAATGGTGTTTCAATTACTGCCGTTGATGGTGGTAAATCAGTAGACACGTCAATGGGGTTGACACCACTTGGTGGCGTTATGATGGGAACACGTACTGGGGATCTTGACCCTGCGATTATTCCATTTGTTATCGACCGTGAGCCTGAAATGGCAGATGCTGAGCGTATCCGTCACGTCTTTAATAAGGAATCAGGTCTCCTTGGTATTTCTGAAAAATCAAGTGATATGCGTGATATCATTGCTGGTAAGAATGCTGGCGATGAAAAATGTGTGTTGGCCTATGATCTTTATGTGGATCGTTTGCGTAAATACATTGCTCAATACTTCGGTGTGTTGAACGGAGCGGATGCTATCGTCTTTACAGCAGGCATTGGTGAAAACTCTGCAGAAGTTCGTGCTTCAGTCTTGAATGGTCTCACTTGGTTTGGTATTGAAGTGGATCCTGAAAAGAATGTCTTTGGACATGTAGGCGACATTACAACAGCAGAGTCAGCTGTTAAAGTATTTGTTATCCCAACAGATGAAGAGTTGGTGATTGCGCGTGATGTTGAGCGCCTTAAAACTAAATAAGTTATCAAAAATTTGATAAGACCAGAAAAGTTGGCTGAGTGATTGGCCAGCTTTTTTGAATGCTCTGAAAGAATCATTCGCCTATGGCTATATATGTGTAATTCAATAAGTAAAGAAAACTTTACAAAAAATGTAAAAGAGACTTTACAAAATATGTAAAGTAGACTATACTATAAATGTAAAGTTAACTTAACAAAGAAAAGCAAGGAGTTTAACCATTTGAGAATAAACGATAAAGTTGAGGTACCACATGGAAACAAAAATTCAGGAACTTCGCAAGGCAAATAAGATTAGTCAAGCAGAGTTAGCAGATGAAATGGGGGTCACGAGACAGACCATCATTTCACTCGAAAAAGGTCGCTATAATGCGTCGTTGGAACTAGCTTTTAAAATTGCTAGATATTTTGGAAAGACTATTGAAGGAGTCTTTATTTTTGAGGAAGATTAAGGAGAAAAGATATGTTTAAACAAGTAATGAAGAAAATTGGTGTTATTGTTTTAGCGCTCACTCTACTAATCTTAGATTTAACACTATTAGGTGCTTTCCCGCTACTTACTCAGGATGGTAAGTTTTCACTGGTGGAGCAAATAGGTTACGGTGTTTGGGCATTAGGGAGTTTGGCTATTTTTATCGTGATTGCTTATAGATTTAAACTCTTATCGCTTAAAGAGATTAATTGGAGACGTCTCGTTGCGATTGCTTCTCTTAATCTCGTCATCTTTTTCCTAGGTGATCTTCTAGGGTATTTTATTGGTCAGTTAACACACAATGCGACTATGGAAAATCAAGATGCTTTAAATGATATCTTTGCCCACGTACCATTCTATCTTCACCTAGTAGTCGCCGGTTTTATTATTCCGATTATGGAAGAAATCATTTTTAGGGGACTCTTAGCCAAGGTGCTCTTTGGAAAATACTTTAAGACGGGTCTTGTTATTTCCAGTCTTCTCTTTATGGCTGGTCACTCAGCATTTACGCTTCAGACAATTATCATCTATGGTATTATGTCAGCTGGTCTTGCGATAACATATTATAAGACGAATCGTATCGAGTACAGTATGGGTGTTCATATCTTAAACAACAGCATAAGTGTACTACTCAGTCTTTTCGTTTAAGGTGAATAAGTGTTTAAAGTTGTCAGTGAAAAAAATTATATTGCTCTTATAAAGGATAATGAAGGGAGAATTAGGATATGTTAATAAAAATGTTATTAGGGAATAGAAAAACAGAGGCCGAATTTAAGAAATACATTACACGAGTAGCCTGCTCTCTTTTGTCTTTGGGTATTTTGGGATTGTTTGTTGTTCGCTCTAACAGTCTTAGTGATTATGCTCTAGGATTAGTATTGGGATTTACCATTGGGGTTTATGTCTTGTCAATCTATTATTTTGCTACACTTACCCATCCCAAACGTCTTCATCGGATGTATATTGCTGCCTACGATGAGCGAAATAAACAGATTTTAATGGCGACAGCAGTTGCAACACTGGTTCTGGAGTTTTTGCTTATCTTTGCTTTAATCACTCTATATGCCTTTGTCAATATTCAGTTGCCCTATGTTACAGTCCTATCTATCTTGCTCTATGGCTTAGTATTGATATTTGCTCTTGTTCGTCTCATCCTATCTAAAATAGGATAAGAGCCTATATTATCTTGAAAAATTCACCTTTCGTGCTCTTATTATCTTGTCAAATGTGTTACATTGTATTATAATAAAGATACAAATGAATGATGAAAAGAGGTGGATTCTCATGAACAAAGACTCAATTCTCAAACGCTTTTTTTATTTTTTACTAGCTTTCCTAATACTAATTATTGATCAAGTTCCAACCATCTATTTAGGTGTCAAAGATACAAGGCTAGTCTGTTTCTTAATTTTTGTCTTGCTTCTCATGAGTGCAGGAGCTCTTTTCTTAGGAAAACGTCTTCGGCTTTTAGAAGGCTTTAAGGCCCTTTCTTCCCTGAAGGCCTGGGGGATGATTGGCTTGACCTACCTAGGTATTTATATCGTTACTAGGATTGGTTCTATGGTCATGATGATGGAAGGTGTTAGTAATAGCACCAATCAGACAGCCGTAGAAAATGCCCATATGAATCCCTTCCTTCTCATAATGTTTACGGTAATTATGGCACCGATTGTGGAAGAGCTGGTTTTTCGAGGGCTCCTCATGGGACGTGTCTTTAACCCCGATTCTATTGTTGGCTTGATTGTTAGTAGTTTACTTTTTGGTCTTATTCATCGGCCTAATAGTATTGGTGTTTGGATTGTATATGCAGGTATGGGATTTGCCCTTGGGATAGTATATCGTAAGTTTCAAAAGTTAGAGTACTGTATCATGGCCCATATCATTAACAATAGTATTGCGGTTTCACTGATGTTACTCTTGCAATTGTTAGCACCATATATCAAATAAAGCTCGGAAGATTCCGAGCTTTTTTCTTATAGTTTTTTAGCTTTAGCAATGGTTGAATCAATACTTGAAACCACACTATGGGTGAGGCCTGTACGCTCAAGGTCCATGAGACCAGCGATAGTGGTCCCACCAGGGCTACAGACCTTGTCAATAAGATCATGTGGGCTGTCGCTACCAAGACTGAGATTTTCAGCGGTAGCTAGAACCGTCTGTGTGGCAATGGTCAGAGCGACCTGCTTACCTAGGCCATTTTTGACGCCAGCCTTAGCCAGGGCCTCGATAAAGAGGGCGATATAGGCCGGACTAGAGCCAGCTAGGGCAGTGAAGGTATCAAAGTCCTTCTCAGCCAATTCAACAGTGGTTCCAAAACCATCTGTGATTTCCTTGGCAACTGCCAAAAGGTCCTCGGATACCTTATCGTTGGTACAAAGACCAGTAGTGCTCTTGAGAATCTGAGCGTTAAGGTTAGGCATGATACGAATGAGAGGAAGGTCTGGACTGGTGAGTGAAGCGAGGCGTTCCAAGGTTACTCCAGCAGCCATACTCATGATAGGTTGATGGAAATTGAGGCTAGTTAGTACCTTATCAAACATTTGAGGTTTGATGCCAAGAATGACTAAGTCAGCATTATCCAACAATTCTTGATGGGAAGCAGCAGCTTCAACCTCTATTTCCTCTGCAATTTGGCGTGAACGAGCCAAGGAAGACCCTGAAATAATGATACGATGTGAGCTTGTATTTAGGCCGTTGATAATGGCTGTCGCCATCTTTCCAACGCCAATAAAACCAATAATCATGGGTTACTCCTTGTCTTAGTAGTTTTTAATCAAATCCACTGTTGAACGATCCAACTTCTTAACAATCGCTTGTAAGAAGGCTTGTGCCTCTAGAAAGTCATCCATCGCATAAAGGGTTTGGTGCGAGTGAATGTAACGGGCACAAACACCGATAGTTGTTGATGGGACACCAGCATTCTGCAAGTGAGCGGCACCAGCATCTGTTCCGCCCGCAGCACAGTAGTATTGGTATTTGATACCAGCTTCTTCGGCTGTAGTCAAAAGGAAATCTTTCATATTTGGCAACATGATGTGACCTGGGTCGAAGAAACGAATAAGGGTACCATCACCTACCTTACCTTGATTACCATAGATATCACCTGCAGGAGAACAGTCCACTGCAAAGAAAATTTCAGGATCAAATTTAGTGGTAGAAACATGGGCACCACGTAAACCAACTTCTTCTTGAACATTGGCACCAGCGATTAGAGTATTGTTGAGTTCTTGATCCTTAACGTTTTCCAAGAGTTCACGAATCATGAGAACACCGTAACGGTTATCCCAAGCTTTAGAAATGACATTCTTTTGATTGGCTGTGAGAATCGTTTCTGATTCAGGAATGATGACATCACCAGGGAAAACACCGTAGGTATTAGCCTCTTCTTGGTTGGCAAAACCAGCATCAAAGACGATATCAGAAACACTAGGAAGACTTGAAGCCCCGCCACTAGCACGTAAGAAATGAGGTGGCACCGAACCTGAGATAACAGGATAAACACGACCATCACGGGTGTGTAGGGTGAAGCGTTGTGAGCTGACAACCAGTGGGTTCCAACCACCAAGTTCGACGACACGGAAAGTTCCGTCTGCCTTGATTTCCTTAATCATAAACCCAACTTCATCCATGTGGGCAGCCACGAGCACCTTAGGGGCATTTTCTGCTTGGCTATGCTTGATACCGAAAATACCACCGAGACCATCTGTTTGGACCTCATCTACGAGTGGCGTGAAGTTTTTACGAAGGTAGTCTCGTACTGGTGCCTCAAATCCTGAAGTGGCACTGAGTTCGGTTACTTCTTTAATCTTGTCAAATAGGGTAGTCATAAAATCCTCCTTGAGTAGTACTTGTTACTATTTTAGCACGATTCTTAAGAGATAGGTAGCCTCTCGCCATTCGTCTAAAAATATGCTAAAATGTTTCATATGAAACGTAAAACATTGGCCTTGTTTGCTGGAGGCGTAGGAGCTTTAGGTCTCTTGGCAATGGCAGAGAAATATAGACAGTCACGTGCAGAAATGAAGAAGGCTGCATCAATCCAAGATATTAGACAAGAATTATCTCACTTGGGGGCTATCGCAGTCTTTTATACAAATCCCATTGATAAGGAAAATCCAGAGCTTACAGGAGGTATCGTCTTAGAGGATGGACGTGCCTATAGCTTTGTTTATGCAGAGGATATCTTGACCTATGAGGAGGATCAGGCATGATTATTCCTAAGAATCTTGAAGAACTGGCAAGCTATGTTGAAAGTGATCAAAAGGTGGTTTTCTTTTTCACTGCCGATTGGTGTCCGGACTGCCAGTTCATTTATCCAGTTATGCCTGACATCGAAGCCCTCCATCCAGATATGACCTTTGTGCGTGTTAATCGTGATGATTATATGGCTTTGGCACAAACTTGGAATATTTTTGGTATCCCAAGTTTTGTTGTGACTCAGAAAGGTCAGGAATTGGGACGCTTAGTCAATAAAGCTCGTAAAACTAAAGAAGAAATCAATGCCTTTTTGTCGGAGATTTAAAAGATGAAAATCAATCACTTTCCTAATATCTCTCTTGATATTTCAGAAACCAAAGAAAAGTATCTGACAGAAAAAAATGAGAGGATTATCGAAGAATTATGCCAAGTTTTAGTAGAGCATTCCAAAATTGAAAGTGATATCTTCCTAAAACACCAAGAAATAAACACCTACAAAAAGGAAAATAATCTTCCTACACATCAAACTATTCCTGGAGAAATGGAGTTATTTGATGAATTTAAAGTGAAGTTGACTCCTTTAGCTCAAAACACTTGACTGATAACTGTTATAAAAGAGGTTTTTCAGCTTCTTTTGGTTCTCCAGGCACCTATGATTTTGTGTTAGAGCCCTGTCGAGTTAAGTTTATTATGAAGAGTAAGGCTAAGATATTTCTCGAATATTCCTATGGGAATGACTTTTGGTACCATAAACAATTTATCGTAAAATTAACAGAGAGTGACTGGAAAAGTGACAAGATTAGTTATCGCTATGGTAGTAATGACGATTCTTGGCATGTCGGTCGATTTTAAAATCTATAAAAGAACTATTGAAGGAGAACCCATGATTTTTGCATACAATAAGCGACAAGTTGGCGACGTTTTGTTGGTTATCTTGGAAGATACTAAAGACATCAAACGTAGCGTAGAACGTAAAGGTAAAGTGGCGCGTGTCACAGCTGATGAAACAGGCAAGACTCTTGCTTGGAATATTTTTGAAGCGTCAAACCTCATTGATATCAAAGGTAACGGTCAAGTTTTCTTGTCAGACCAAGATGTAGCTGTTTTGAACGAGGAATTGGCTAAAGAGGGCTTTGAAGAGCGTTTGGAAAACACACAAGGACCAGTTTTTGTGGTTGGACAAATTGATGAAATGGTTGCACATCCAGACAGTGACCACCTTAACATCTGCCAAGTGAACATTGGTGATAAGAAGGTCCAGATTGTTGCAGGAGCACCAAATGCAGCGCTTGAGCTTAAAACAATCGTAGCTCTTCCTGGTGCTATGATGCCTAGTGGTGCCCTTATCTTCCCAGGAAAACTTCGTGGTGAAGATAGTTATGGTATGATGTGTGCCCCACGTGAGTTAGCGCTTCCAAATGCCCCACAAAAACGTGGTATTATTGAACTTGATGATTCAGCAGTAGTCGGTGAGGCTTTTGATCCAGCTAAACACTGGAAAAGGTAAGTAAGAGAAGAAGCGGTAATAATCCGCTTTTTTTGTTTGCCATAAAGAAAGTTTATGGCTAACCATAAAAAAGAAAGATTATACAAGTTATAATATTTTTTTTATAATGTATTCAATATTTACTTTAGGAGGTACTTATGCTTACGACTGCTCTTTCTGGTGGGCTCATTGGCCTGATATTTGGATTCATTTTGCAACGAACTCGTTTCTGCTTGACTGGTGGTTTCCGAGACATGTACATTGCACGTAATAATACATTACTTTACGCTTTTCTTATTGCAATCACAGTAGAAAGTATAGGAGTACTTTCCCTGATTAAATTAGGTATTATTGGAAACCCTTATGAAGAATTTTCCGTGTTAGGAGCAATTGTGGGTTCCTATCTATTTGGTATTGGAATTGTTCTTGCTGGGGGATGTGCCACAGGAACGTGGTATCGTGCCGGTGAAGGTCTCCTAGGTAGTGGGGTTGCACTATTCTTTTATATGACAAGTGCAGCAGCTATGAAATCAGGATTTCTTGTTCCTTTGAATCAATTAATAGCCAAGCGATGGGTAATTAATGATGATTTAGCTGGTCAATTAGGAATTCCGGTTTGGTATTTTCTTGTTTTCTTAGTAGCTATAACAAGTTTTGTTGTCATTCGAGAGTTACGTAAGCCCAGACGTCAGATTGCTTCGCTTCCATCAAAATATAAGGGAGTGAGACACTATCTTTTTGAGAAAACTTACCATAAATATTTTGCAGGACTTCTAATAGGTCTTGTTGCTTTTATTGCTTGGCCTGCTAGTCAGTTGACGGGTCGTGTTGGAGGGTTAGGGATTACAACTCCATCAGCACATCTAATTAGTTATATTATTACAGGTGATAGTAAACAGCTTGGTTGGGGTGTTTTTCTTGTATTGGGGATTTTTCTTGGTTCCTTTCTTGCTGCAAAGGGTTCTCGAGAGTTTCGTTGGCGCTTGCCAGACTTGTCAACCATCGGTAAGAGCACACTAGGGGGTATTTTTATGGGAATCGGTGCTTCATGGGCTGGTGGCTGTACGATTGGTAATGGTTTAACAGCTACAGCAATTTTTTCCAGTAAGGGATGGATTGCTTTACCAGTGACTATTTTAGGTGTTTGGACGGTTTCCCATATTATCTTTGTAAAACCCAACAAAAATTAAGAGGAGAATATCATATGGCTTTGATAAAACTTGAAACGGGTGGATTGGTATGTCCATTCCCATTGATTGATGCGAAGAAAAAAATGGCTGAATTAGCTACAGGTGATGAGTTGTTGATAGCTTTCGATTGTACGCAAGCAACGGAAAGTATACCAAACTGGGCTGCAGATAATGATTATCCTGTGACGCGCTTTGAACAAGTCGGCCCTGCTTCATGGGAAATTGTAGTTCAAAAACGTTGAGCTAGCTAAACGAGTAGAGAAAATTTAAAGATCAATTGTTGTAATGAAAATATCTGATGGAGTACTATTTCTAGAAAAATAATAACCTTCGAGTAGTAGAGAGATTCGAATATTAGAAAGGATCCTCTCGAGAGAATCTGTAAAACTATTTAAAAATAATCTATTTTTTTCTTCCTCTTACGAATAGATAGGTGGAGGTAAAAAATGTATAACAAAGTAATTTTAATTGGACGTTTAACAGCTACTCCTGAAATGGTTAAGACTGCTAGCGATAGGTCTTTTACACGTGTCACAGTTGCGGTTAATCGTCGCTATAAGATGCAAAATGGTGAGCGTGAGGCTGACTTTATTACAGTGGTTGTCTGGGGGCGTTTGGCTGAGACCTTAGCCTCTTATGCTAGCAAGGGGAGTTTAATTTCTCTTGATGGTGAGCTTCGTACCCGTAAGTACGATAAGGATGGCCAAACCCATTACGTTACTGAGGTGCTTTGTTCCTCTTTCCAACTTCTGGAGAGTCGTGCTCAGCGTGCTATTAGGGAAAATAATCCTGACAATGACTTGGCTGACCTCGTCTTGGAAGAAGAACTTCCCTTCTAGTTTATCCTTTGTCTAGCTATCTAGGTCTCCTATCTTTGAAGCAACCTCTCTAAAAAATCATTATCTTGTTCCATACCTTGTTTTGAAGAATTGTTAGAGATAAAACATTAAACACCTGTTAGACTAATAAAAAGTAAAATTAGATAAGACTTAGGATGATAGGAGTTTAAAAGTATAGATAGAGTAGAGAAAGTTATTCGAAAAACCTTAAAATGCAGTTATGTTTTTTGCTATTTGGTTAATTAGCCAAAACAGTGTACACAATTAACAGTTCTTTCTCATTTATATCATTGTTTTATTACCAATTTTTAAATTAAATGATAGAGGTTTCGTGATAAGATACTGTCAATAATTATGTG
>DOTL01000015.1 GCA_003521145.1 Streptococcus sp.
GAAATTAGTCCCTACTCGATTGAAATGATAGCAATTTGGTTATTCCTTGCAATGGCTTTTGAGCTATGCTATAATATAAGAAAATAACGAGAGAGAGGCGGAGTAGGAACTTCGTCTCTTGTGTGTGTAAGGAGGTCATAATGTCGCAAAAAATTATTGATCTCGTGACGGCAGTCGTAGTTCCGGCTATTCCTGAGCCATACGAACTGGTCGATATCGAGTACGAAAAGCTTGGCGGTGACTATATCTTGTCAGTTTTGATTGATAAGCCAGGAGGTATTACTGTAGAAGATACTGCAGACTTGACTGAAATTATCAGTCCCCTCTTGGATACTATTCAGCCTGATCCTTTCCCGGATCAATACATGCTGGAAGTTTCTAGTCCAGGGTTAGAGCGTCTCTTAAAAACCAAAGAAGCTTTGACAAATGCTGTTGGTCAGTATATCAATGTTAGTCTTTACAAGGCTATTGATAAGATCAAGATTTTCCAAGGTGACTTGGTGGCCTTTGATGGGGAGACCCTAACAATCGATTACCTTGATAAGACTCGCCATAAGACTGTTGAGATTCCCTATCAAACAGTTGCTAAAGCTCGTTTGGCAGTCAAACTCTAAAACTCTTAGTGTAAATAAAGAAAGGATCCCAGTTTTGGCCTTTAGAGGCTAAGACAACAAATAATATGAGCAAAGAAATGCTAGAAGCCTTCCGTGTCTTGGAAGAAGAAAAACACATTAACAAGGAAGACATCATCGATGCTGTGGTTGAATCGCTTAAGTCAGCTTACAAGCGTCGTTATGGTCAGTCAGAATCAGCTGTAGTTAAATTCAATGAAAAAACAGGTGATTTTCAAGTTTATACTGTTCGTGAAGTTGTAGACGAAGTCTTTGATAGTCGTTTGGAAATTAGCTTGAAAGATGCCCTTGCTATCAGCTCTGCTTACGAGCTTGGTGACAAGATTCGTTTTGAAGAGTCAGTCGATGAATTTGGTCGTGTTGCAGCGCAATCTGCCAAACAAACTATTATGGAAAAAATGCGCAAGCAGATGCGTGAAATCACTTATAATGATTATAAACAACATGAAGGTGAAATCATGCAAGGGACAGTTGAGCGCTTTGACCAACGCTTCATTTATGTGAATCTTGGAACACTTGAAGCCCAATTGTCACGCCAAGACCAAATTCCTGGCGAAAGCTTTAAGTCACACGATGTCATTGATGTTTATGTTTATAAAGTTGAAAACAACCCTAAGGGTGTTAACGTCTTTGTAAGTCGTAGCCATCCAGAATTCATCAAACGTATCATGGAACAAGAAATTCCTGAAGTATTTGATGGAACTGTAGAAATTATGAGCGTGTCTCGTGAAGCTGGTGATCGTACTAAAGTTGCTGTTCGCAGTCACAACCCTAATGTTGATGCTATTGGTACTATCGTTGGTCGTGGTGGAAGCAACATCAAGAAAGTTGTCAGCCGTTTCCACCCAACACGTTTGGATGCTAAGACAGGAATTGAAGTTCCTGTTGAGGAAAATATTGATGTTATTCAATGGGTTGAGGATCCAGCTGAATTCATCTACAATGCTATTGCACCGGCTGAAGTGGACTATGTTCTCTTCGACGAAGATGATAGCAAACGCGCGACAGTAGTTGTACCAGATAACAAATTATCTCTTGCAATTGGTCGTCGTGGACAAAACGTTCGTTTGGCAGCGCATTTGACTGGCTACCGTATTGATATCAAGTCAGCTTCTGAATATGAAGCACTAGAAGCTGAGAAAGCTGAGGCTGAAGTAGATGAAGTTGTCGAAGAAATCGTTGCAGAAGCTACACCT
Source organism: Streptococcus sp. (assembly GCA_003521145.1). Classification (GTDB taxonomy): domain Bacteria; phylum Bacillota; class Bacilli; order Lactobacillales; family Streptococcaceae; genus Streptococcus. The sequence goes on from DOTL01000015.1 coordinate 1,829, forward strand.
GTAGATGTAACAACGGAAGAAGCACCAAAAGCAGAATAAGAAGAAAATAGAGGTGTTTGATGGCTAAAACACGAAAAATACCTTTACGAAAATCAGTTGTCTCAGGAGAAATCATCGATAAACGTGATTTGCTCCGCATTGTGAAAACTAAAGATGGTGAAATTTTCATCGATCCAACAGGAAAGAAAAATGGGCGAGGCGCCTACATTAAATTGGATAATGAGGAAGCCCTACAAGCTAAAAAGAAACAAGTTTTCAACCATAGTTTTTCCATGGATGTTCCCGAAAGTTTTTACGATGAACTCATTGCTTATGTGGATCACAAGGTCAAAAGAAGAGAATTAGGTCTTGAATAACACAGAAAAATTGTCAAATATGTTGGGACTAGCACAAAGAGCTGGGAAGCTTATTTCGGGTGAAGAACTTGTCATCAAGGCAGTTCAATCTGGGCAGGCGAGACTAGTTTTTCTTGCCAATGATGCTGGTAGTAACGTGACTAAAAAGACGACTGATAAATGTAACTACTATAATATAGAAGTCTCCACAGTGTTTAACGCACTGGAATTAAGCATGGCTATTGGTAAACCAAGGAAAACGGTTGCTGTAGTAGATGCTGGATTTTCAAAGAAAATGAGGACTCTTATGGAATAAAGAATAGGAGGACATCACGTGTCAAAGAAACGATTATATGAAATCGCAAAAGAGGTTGGTGTAGAAAGTAAGGTTATTGTTGCGAAAGCTCAGGAACTAGGCCTTTCTGTTAAGAGCCACTCCTCATCAGTTGAAGAAGCAGATGCTAATCGTATCACTTCAAGTTTAAAAGCGGGTACAGCCAAGGCTGAAAGTAAGCCAGCACCTAAAGCGACACCAATCCCTAAAGAGGAGAAGGTAGAGCCTAAGGTTGGTAAGGCATCTGTTGCAAAATCAGCTCCTGCTAAGGAAACATCAAAGGCTGAAGTCAAAGAAGCCTCTGTGGCTCTGAAAAAACCGAAAAGCCGTAATTTTAAGGCCGAACGAGAAGCACGTGCCAAGGCAGAAGCAGAACGTCGTCAAAATGGCGGAGGCCGAGACAAACGTAATCGTAACCGAAATCAACAAGGAAACGATCAAGGTAAGCGTCACCATAATGATCGTCGCAATCAAAAAGGAAATGGTCAAGGGGACCATAACAAAGGAAATCGCGATAACAGTAGTAATCATGACCGTAATTTCCAAGGGAAACTGCGTAATGATCAGAATCAAAATAACCGTAGAGATAATGCTCGAAATAATCAGGCAGGTCCGCGCATTGACTTAAAAGCGCGTGTAGCAGCCTTGAAGGCAGAGCAAAACGCAGAGTATTCACGTCAAAGTGAAACACGTTTCCGTGAAGAAAAAGCTGCAGAGCAACGCCGTGCAAAAGAACAGGAAAAGGCAAGAAAAGAAAAACAACAAGCTGAAGTAGCAGTTCAAAAGGCCGCTGCTGAAACTAAGCCAGCTCCAAAACCAGCACCAGTGGCTCCCCAATCAGCTCCAACTGCACAAGTACAAGATACACGTCGTAAAAAAGTACGTCCAAATAAATCACGTGATAATCGTCCTGTGAATGAAGATGGACCTAAGCAAACAAGAAATAATAAGTGGAATAATCAAAACCAAGTGAGAAATCAACGAAATAGTAACTGGAATAAAAACAAAAATAAAAAAGGTAAAAATAACCGTGGTAATTCAGCTCCAAAACCAGTAACAGAGCGTAAATTCCATGAATTACCAAAAGAATTTGAATACACTGAAGGCATGACGGTTGCAGAAATCGCAAAACGTATTAAACGCGAACCGGCTGAAATTGTTAAGAAACTCTTCATGATGGGCGTTATGGCAACTCAAAACCAATCTCTTGATGGGGATACTATTGAGTTGTTGATGGTTGACTACGGTATTGAAGCAACCAAGAAAGAAGAAGTCGATAATGCTGATATCGAACGTTTCTTTGTTGACGAAGACTACCTTAATAAAGATGCTGTGGTAGAACGTGCACCAGTTGTTACTATCATGGGACACGTTGACCATGGTAAAACAACCCTTCTTGATACTCTTCGTAACTCACGTGTTGCGACTGGAGAAGCTGGTGGTATCACACAGCATATTGGTGCCTACCAAATTGAAGAGGGTGGTAAGAAAATTACCTTCCTTGATACTCCTGGACACGCGGCCTTTACATCTATGCGTGCCCGTGGTGCTTCTGTTACAGATATTACTATCTTGATTGTAGCTGCGGATGATGGTGTAATGCCACAAACTATTGAAGCCATCAACCACTCTAAGGCTGCTGGTGTTCCAATCATTGTTGCGATTAACAAGATTGATAAACCAGGCGCTAACCCAGAACGTGTTATTGGTGAATTGGCTGAACATGGCGTTATCTCAACTGCATGGGGTGGTGATAGCGAATTCGTTGAAATTTCAGCGAAGTTTGGTCAAAATATTGAAGAGTTGCTTGAAACAGTTCTTCTTGTGGCTGAATTGGAAGAGCTTAAAGCTGACCCAACAGTTCGTGCCATTGGTACCGTTATTGAAGCGCGTTTGGATAAAGGTAAAGGTGCAGTTGCAACCCTCCTTGTTCAACAAGGTACCTTGCATGTTCAAGACCCAATCGTTGTTGGTAATACCTTCGGACGTGTTCGTGCTATGACTAATGACCTTGGTCGTCGTATTAAGACTGCAGCACCATCAACACCAGTTTCAATTACTGGTTTGAACGAAGCGCCTATGGCGGGTGACCACTTTGCTGTTTATGAAGATGAAAAAGCAGCTCGTGCAGCCGGTGAAGAACGTGCCAAACGTGCCCTTATGAAACAACGTCAACAAACACATCGTGTTAGTCTTGATAACCTCTTTGATACCCTTAAAGCTGGTGAATTGAAGACTGTTAATGTTATCATCAAGGCCGACGTACAAGGTTCTGTTGAAGCCTTGGCAGCATCACTTCTTAAGATTGATGTTGAGGGTGTTCGTGTTAATGTCGTTCACTCAGCAGTAGGTGCTATCAACGAATCTGATATTACTCTTGCGGAAGCTTCAGATGCTGTTGTTATCGGATTTAACGTTCGTCCTACACCACAAGCACGTCAACAAGCGGAAACTGATGAAGTTGAAATTCGTCTTCACAGCATTATCTACAAGGTTATCGAAGAAATCGAAGATGCCATGAAAGGGATGCTTGATCCTGAATTTGAAGAAAAAGTCATTGGTGAAGCTATTATCCGTGAAACCTTCAAAGTTTCTAAAGTCGGAACAATCGGTGGATTCATGGTTACTCGTGGTAAAATCACTCGTGACTCAAGTGCCCGTGTGATTCGTGATGGTGTCGTTATTTTTGATGGTAAATTGGCAAGCTTGAAACACTTTAAAGATGACGTTAAAGAAGTCGGAAACGCTCAAGAGGGTGGTTTGATGATTGAAAACTATAACGATATTAAAGTTGATGACGTTATCGAGGCTTACATTATGGAAGAAATTAAACGTTAATTTTGTTAGCTTTAGAAAGCTTACTTAGGAGATAAAGCTAGGTCATCTGGCCTGGCTTTTGTTCCATCATAATAAGAGAGAAAGGATAATACTATGGGAAATTCATTTCGTGTAGACCGTGTTGGTATGGAAATCAAACGTGAGGTCAATGAAATTCTTCAAAAGAAAGTTCGTGACCCACGCGTGCAAGATGTCACTATCACAGATGTGCAAATGCTAGGTGATTTGTCAGCTGCTAAGATTTTTTACACTATTCATTCAACCTTGGCCTCAGATAATCAAAAAGCACAAACTGGTCTTGAAAAGGCTACTGGGACAATCAAGCGTGAACTTGGTAAAAAGTTGACCATGTATAAGATTCCAGATTTGACCTTTATTAAGGATGAATCTATTGAATACGGTAATAAAATTGATGAAATGCTTCGTAATTTGGAGCGTAAAGACTAAGAAAAAATTCCTGTCAGTTATGGCAGGAATTTTGCGTTATAATAAAATAAAAAGGAGGACTTCAATGAAAGTAACGGTCTATTTGGGAGCTAATATGGGTGACAATCCTAGCTTTAAGAAAGCAACGATTGCCTTGGGACAGTGGATTGCTAAAAATGGGCATACTCTAGTCTATGGTGGCAGTAAGATGGGGCTTATGGGAGTTCTTGGTGATACTGTTTTGGAAAATGGGGGACAGGCTCATGGCATTATGCCACAATTCCTCAAAGATAGGGAGATAGCCTATGAGGGATTGACTTCAATGACGATAGTAGAAACCATGGCAGAACGAAAGACTGCCATGCTAGAGCAAGGAGATCTCTTTATCGCCCTTCCAGGAGGTCTAGGAACACTGGAAGAAATTTCTGAAGCCATTGCAGCTGCTCGAGTCGGTAAGTTGGACAAACCCTGTATTTTCTTCAATCTCAATGGCTATTATGATGCTATGAAAACGATGTTGGATACCATGGTTGCTCATGACTTTTTAGAGGCTGAAACAGCAGCAAAATTCCTCTTTACAGATGATTTTTCAGAAATTGAAGCTTTCGTCCAGTCTTATGAACCACCTCAATTGAGACGTTATTGGTAACTTTATATGATAGGTTAGCTCTCTAAGTTTAAAAGGAGAGCTTTTTTGATGGAGAGACGTTAGTAATTATTTTTTTAAATTTCAGAAAATTAACTAAAAATCTCTTAACAAAAATGGTGTATTTGTATATAGTAGTGTTTGTAAATTTAATCATTTAACAAATTTCCCTCATCATCTGTGAGTAATATCCATGAATACTTAATACCCCTCTTGGTTAGGAAAACTTTGCCAATCATTTATTTTTATGGGGAAATGTGAGATATAGGATGAAATAGAAGGAATGATAAGTATATCTATTATGGTTAAACATGTGAGTTTTGATGACTATCAAAAAAAACACAGACAAACTATAAAGATGCCAACTTTTTACAGTCAGCTGAGATGGCTAAGCTTCAGCTAAGCCTTAATCATATCGGAGAAGTAGAGGCTCTGTTTTTTGAAAGGGATGGCCTGCGGATAGGTCAAGCCATCGTTGTCTATAGAAGAAGCTTTCGTATCTTTAGAAAAGCTCTCTTGTTTCATGGTCCCTTGCTAGATTACAATTCCATAGCTGATTTGTCAGACCTTCTAGAGGCCTTGATACTCTATTTAAAAAAGAAAAATATTGCATCACTTTCTATTCATCCCTATCTGACCAACCTTATTAGGAATGAAGAACTTGAAATCATTGAAGAAGATAAGGCTGATGAGGTCTCCAAGGTATTTGAAAAATTAGGTTTTGAGCAGTATTTAGATCCAGAACAGGCTCTAGTTGTGAATCAGATGTTTGTTAAACCAATTGACACGTTTACGACTTCTGATGAGATGCTAGTAGCTTTCTCACCATCTTTGAAGCGAGATTTAAAAAATTCACTGCTTTGAATGTCAAAGTTGAAGAACTAAGTGAGGACAATCTCAATCAGTTTTATGACATCCTAGTTCGGACAGCAGAGAGAAAAGGATTTTCAGTTCATCCATTGGCCTATTTCCAAGATTTGAAGATGAACTTTGGAAAATCTGCAAAGTTTATGTTAGCTTATTTGGCTTATCTTGATGAGAATATTAAATCTTTTGAAGCTAAGATTCAGGCTTTAAAAGATGGCCAGCAGAAAAAACGAACCAAGGGTCAGATTGCGGATGCCGAAAATCAGCTTAGAAGTTATTATAAACGTTTAGAGCAATTTAAGACCTACCAAGTAATTGGTGACAAATTACCTATTTCGGCTTATCTTTTTATGGATTATGGCTCAGAAGTCGTCAGCTTTTACGGTGGGAATGATGAAACCTATCTTAATTTTGGTGGGGCAGCTCTTCTTCATTGGGAAATGCTACAATATGCTAAGCGTAAGGGTAAAGAACGGTTTAATTTTTATGGGACAATCAAAACTGAAGCGGCAAGTACTGGAAAAGGGAATTTTAACTTCAAGCGTCAGTTTGGTGGGCAATTAGAGACCCTTGTTGGCTCTTTTGATAAAACCCTAAATCCTTTCTATGATATTTTTAAGAAAACACTAGGTAAAGACTAGTTCCTTGTATAGAAAAAAGTCAATTAAGGTTAATTGTAATACCTCAATTGACTTTTTGTCGTTTACAAATATTTTTTAGCGACTTCAATATCACCAGCATAGTTATCGCGTTTGCCATTTACGATCTGGAAGGCGTCAGCACCTTTACCAGCGATAACCACAGCGTCTTTAGAGTCTGTAGTCTCAGACATTGCTGTTTTGATTGCTTCTTCTCGATCAACAATGATACGTACCTCACGGTTGATGTGACTGGCAATTTCTTGACAGACAGTAAGAGGATCCTCCTTGTTAGGATCGTCGGCTGTTAGGATGACATCAACATCAGGGTAGGTATTGAGGACATTCCCAAAGTCTTTACGACGGCTTTCACCCTTATTTCCAGGAGCTCCTAGAATTAGACTAATACGGCCATCTTGATGGCTAGTTACGACTTGTAAGAGCTTATCTAGACTATCCCCATTGTGAGCATAGTCAACAAATGTCTTAGCTCCATTAGTTTGGGTTAGAACCTCCATACGCCCTGGAACAGAGGTTTGAGCGATTCCTTCTTTGATGTCTTGAAGGCTAGCTCCGAGACGTAGGCAGGCCAGACCAGCAGCCATAGCATTGTCCTGGTTAAAGTCACCGATGAGTTGGATATCATAGTCACCGGCTAATTTCCCACTTGCCTTAAAGCTAAAACCTGAGCCATGTTTAACAGCATTGTCGGAGTTTTTACCATAGAAGTCATGCTCTTTATCCGCAACTTTCTCAGCGATAAAATCAAAGTGATCCATACCGCTATTAACGATAACAAATCGACTGTTTTCCAAGAGAAGACGCTTATGGTAGAAGTAGTCTTCAAAGGTTGGGTGTTCAATAGGTCCAATATGGTCTGGGCTGATGTTAAGAAAGACACCTACATCAAAAGTCAGTCCATAGACACGCTTAGTCAGATAGGCTTGACTTGAGACTTCCATAATCAGATGGGTCATGCCATTATCAACAGCTTCAGCCATCATACGGAAAAGGTCCAAACTCTCAGGTGTTGTTAAGGTAGACTTGAAGAAGGTTTTTCCGTCTAGTGTCGTGTTCATGGTTGAAAGCATAGCAGGTTTATGACTTTGCTTGAGAATATTGAAGGCAAAGTAGGCGGCTGTAGTTTTCCCTTTTGTCCCAGTAAAGGCAAGCAATTTAAATTTGTCTTGAGGGTATTGGTAGAAGGCCTGAGCAACGAGGCTCATAGCCTGCTTGATATCTGTTATGATAATGACAGGAATTCCCACTTGATAATCTTTTTCAGCCACGTAGAAACTCAAGCCAGCTTTGACAGCATTCTCTAAAAATTCAGGCTTAAAGGCGACCCCTTTGGCAAAAAAGAGAGAAGATGGTGTGATATCACGACTGTCATAAGAAAGATGGTCAAAAGTCACCCCAGTCCATGAATAGTAGTAGTTGTCTTGGTAAATAATATCTCTAAAATTATGGTCCTTTTTTAGAATCTCTAGAACTTGTTCAATAGTAATCATAGTTCCTATTTTAGCCTTAATGTTCTTGTTTTACAAGTCACAGCCAAAAGTTTATAATAAACTAGATTATATTTTATTCTCTAGAAAGAAAGTTATGACTGAAACGAAAACTGACACACAGCAGCAACAGATGCTAAGAGGGACGGCATGGATGACAGCATCCAATATTATCAGTCGTCTATTAGGGGCACTCTACATTATTCCTTGGTATGCTTGGATGGGTAAACAGGGTGACCAAGCCAATGCCCTCTTTGGTCAAGGGTATAACATTTATGCCCTTTTCCTTTTGATTTCTACAGCGGGGATTCCAGTCGCAATTGCCAAACAGGTGTCTAAATACAACACTCTTGGGAAGATGGAGACGAGTTTCTTCTTACTCAAGCGTATCTTGTATTACATGATTGGTCTCGGACTGATTTTTGGAGTTTTCATGTACTTTGCTTCGCCGTGGATGTCTTACCTTTCTGGGGGAGACGAGGATCTGGTTCGCGTCATGCGTAGTCTTTCTTGGGCAGTTGTCATTTTCCCATCTATGTCTGTTTTACGAGGCTTTTTCCAAGGTTTTAACAATATGAAGCCTTATGCCTTAAGTCAGATTGCGGAACAGATTATCCGTGTTATTTGGATGCTGTTGGTGACCTTCTTCATCATGAAAATTGGGACAGGTGAGTATGTGACAGCAGTTGTCCAATCGACTTTTGCCGCTTTTATCGGTATGTTGGCTAGTTATGGGGTGCTTTTCTTCTACCTTTGGAAGGAGGGGAAGCTCGAAAGTCTCTTTGGCAAGCAGGCTGTTCATCCGGATATCAATCCAACTGCAATTGTTATTGAAACCTTTAAGGAAGCCATTCCTTTCATTATCACTGGGTCAGCGGTTCAACTTTTCCAGTTGATTGATCAATGGACCTTTATCCGTACTATGGAGAAGTTTACAAGCTATAGTAACAGTCAGCTTCAGGTTCTCTATGCTTACTTGTCTTCAAACCCAAGTAAGATTACTATGATTTTGATTGCTGTAGCCATTTCCATTGCTGGGGTTGGTATTCCACTCTTGACAGAAAATATGGTTAAGAGGGATCTTAGGGGAGCGGCTAAACTGATTATCAATAATTTACAGTTGCTTTTGCTATTTATTGTACCTGCCATTGCAGGGTCAGTGATTCTGGCTAAACCACTCTACACAGTTTTTTACGGGGCACCGGATAGTCAGGCCCGCTTGCTCTTTGTAGCCAGTCTGATTCAAGTTATTTTCTTGGCCTTGTATAGCGTTTTAGCACCAATGCTTCAGGCAATCTTTGAAACCCGTAAAGCTATCAACTATTTTGCGATTGGGGTTTTAGTTAAGGCAATCCTACAGTTACCATTGATTATTATCTTAGGAGCCCTTGGCCCGGTTATTTCAACAGCCGTTGGTTTAGGTGTTCCAATTGCTCTCATGTATAATCACCTCCACACTGTTACGCACTTTAGTCGTAAGACAGTGTTTAGAAATGCCTTGCTCATCTGTATCCTTACAGTGCTCATGGCTATTCCAGTTGCGGTCTTCTATTGGTTGTTCCAGTTTGTACTGTCACCAACAAGCCGTATGGGTAGTGTGATTTACTTGGTCATTGGGGGAGGCCTTGGAATCGGTATCTATGGGGTTCTTGCTCTTGTGACCCGTATGGCTGACCAATTACTTGGTGACCGAGCTACTAGCCTTCGTGCTAAATTACATATTAAATAAAATCTAAAACCAAGTCTTGTAGCTTGGTTTTTCTTTTCAACCTTTTCTGAAAAAGGAGTATAATAGGGGTGAAAAAAATGAAATCGTTTTAATGATTTAGAATCGAGGAAAGGATTATGGTTGTTTCTAGACAAGAAAATATAAAATTAGGGACCTATACTCCCGAACAAGTTTACCAAGTCTTGCAGACAAGCCCTCAAGGTTTGAGCTCACAAGGGGTTAAGGAGAGGCAGGCGACTTATGGCCCTAACCAATTGAAGGAAAGTAAGACGGAGCCTATTTGGCTGACCTTTTTCAGACATTTTACTAGTCTCATGGCTCTCTTATTGTGGGCTGGTGGCTTTGTCGCTATGCTCTCTCATAGCTTGGAGTTGGGGATTGCAATTTGGTTGGTCAACATTATTAATGGTCTCTTTAGCTTTATTCAAGAATATAGAGCAAGTCAGGCTACGGCAGCTCTTAACAAGCTTCTTCCATCCTATGCGCGAGTTCTTCGTGATGGTAAGGAGGACAAGATTCTAGCTCAAGACTTGGTGCCAGGTGACTTGGTTTTCATTGAAGAAGGAGACCGTATTTCTGCAGACGGACGCTTGGTCGCTGTGACAGATTTGCAGGTTAATCAATCGGCCCTCACTGGTGAGTCTAATCCTATTTATAAGTCAAATCAAGCAGATTTGACTCCCGACAAGACTGAGTTGAAATATGACAATATGGTATTTGCAGGGACGACAGTCTCTTCTGGTTCTGGACATTTTATAGTATCTGCTACCGGTATGAAAACTGAGTTCGGACAAATTGCAGACTTGACACAAAACCTAGCTCAGGAAAAAAGTCCACTGCAAAAGGAACTAGACCATTTGACCAAACAGATTTCGGTCATCGCAGTATCTGTAGGTCTCTTCTTTATGGTGGCAGCGACTCTATTTGTCCATCAGCCCTTGTCTCAAGCCTTTATTTTTGCATTGGGGATGATTATGGCCTTTATTCCAGAGGGACTTCTTCCCACAGTTACTCTCTCTCTAGCCATGGCAGTTCAGCGTATGGCTAAGGATCATGCTTTGGTTAAGAAGTTGTCTTCAGTAGAGACGCTAGGAGCAACTTCTGTTATTTGTTCGGATAAAACAGGGACTTTGACGCAAAATGCTATGACGGTTAACCACCTGTGGACCTTGTCAGACAGTTATGGGATAACTGGGCTAGGTTACGCACCGGAAGGGCAGATTGAGCAGGAAGGACAACCTGTTTCTCTTGAAGAAAATGAGCTCCTTAATCGTTTGGTCCGATTCTCACATTTGGCTAGTAATGCTCAAGTTGTAGCTCCTAATGCTGATAATCCCAATTATACGATTTTAGGTGATCCAACTGAGGCTTGTCTTAATGTTCTCGCCGAAAAAGCAAGAATAAATTTAAATGACAATCATACTTGGGCCCCTCGAATCAAGGAAATTCCCTTTGATTCTGATCGTAAACGGATGACAACAGTGCATAAGCTTGAGTCAGGATTGGATGGTAGTTATCATATATCTATCACCAAAGGTGCTCCAAAAGAAGTGATGGAGCTTTGCTCAGATTACTATGATAATCAAGGGCTGATTAAATCATTGACAGCTACTGAGCGTCAGGCTATCCTTGCGGCTAACGATAAGTTTGCCCGTGATGGTCTACGTGTTTTAGCTGTGGCCTATAGACCTTTAGATAGCGAGCATATTGGAGAAGACCGGTGGGACATGCAGACCTTGGAGGACAACATGGTCTTTCTAGGCTTGGTTGCCATGAGTGATCCGCCACGTCAGGGGGTGCGAGAGGCTATTGAAAAATGCCATAGAGCTAGTATTCGTATTATCATGGTGACAGGTGACTATGGTTTGACAGCTCTTAGCATTGCCAAGAAAATCGGAATTGTACAGGGTGATGATGCGCGTGTTGTTTCGGGACTTGAACTAGCTGCCATGGATGACGATCAGCTCAAAGAAGCACTAAAAGGGGAAATTATTTTTGCTCGTGTAGCGCCTGAACAGAAATACCGTGTGGTCAATGCACTTCAGGAGCTTGGTGAGGTTGTCGCTGTTACTGGTGATGGTGTTAATGATGCCCCTGCCCTAAAAAAAGCTGATATTGGTGTGGCTATGGGGGTATCGGGAACTGATGTTGCCAGGGAATCTGCGGATATGATCTTAACAGATGATCATTTTGCTTCGATTGTACATGCTGTTGAAGAAGGTCGTGCGGTTTATCGCAATATTCAAAAATTCCTGACTTATATTTTTAATTCCAATACACCTGAAGCTGTACCCTCTGCTTTCTTCTTGTTCTCTTTGGGAAGCATACCTCTTCCCATAACGGTTATGCAAATCCTAGCTATTGACTTGGGGACAGATATGGTACCTGCTTTGGGATTGGGGGTTGAACCACCTGAAGAAGGAGTGATGGATAAGCCACCAAGACGTTTATCAGACCGCTTACTCAATCGCCAACTATTGATTAAAGCTTTTGTCTGGTATGGACTGATTGAAGCAGCCTTATCTATGGGGGCTTTCTTCCTTAATTATTGGGTTAATCAAGGTAACTTAAACCATTTGGTCAGCTCAGGTCCTCTCTACCGAGAGGCAACCACAATGACCCTAGGTGCTATAATATTTACCCAAATTGGTATGGCTATGAATAGCCGTAAGGGTAGGGGATCTATTTTCCAAATTAAACCATTTGCTAATCGGATTATTAGCTTAGGGATTGTTTTAGAAATTGTTCTCTTTATTATCCTGTCCTCTGTACCTCTTTTCCACACACTATTTAACACAGCCCCAATTGGACTTGATGATTGGCTCTATTTACTTGCTTGTCCATTTGTTATTATGGCTTTGGAAGAAATTAGATATCGCTTATTTGATAAAAAGTAAGTCAGTGGCTTACCTTAGATTTAAGAAAAAAATTTTGATCTATGTCTTTCTTAGGAGAGTAAGGACATTAGTCATCTCAAAAAGCCTGGAACTTTTAAATTTCAGGCTTTTTTCGGTGTCTGAAAAGTCACTTTTAATCATCTCAGAAAGTTTGTCTGTTCTATATTTTGAGGTTATAGTAATAAACTATATCTAACTATCAAGAATTCGTATGATGAACTTTCCATTCTTTTCAGAAAATAGTGATAAAATAGAGGGCATAGATATGGAGAATATCCATTTTATCATGTAGAGAGGTTGCAATATGACACAAGATTATCAATTAGAAACTATTTTGGCACATGTAGGAATCAATTCTGATGAAGCAACAGGAGCTTTAGTTTCACCGATTCATTTTTCAACAACTTACCAACATCCAGAATTCGGACAGTCTACTGGTTTTGACTATACACGAACTAAAAATCCAACGCGTGCAACATTGGAAAAAACGCTAGCAGCTATTGAAAAAGCGGATTATGCTATTGCGACAAGTTCAGGGATGAGCGCTATTGTTTTGGCCTTTGAAATTTTCCCTGTAGGTAGCAAGGTTGTCGCTGCCCGTGACCTTTATGGAGGTTCTTTCCGTTGGTTCAACGATAAAGAAAAAGAAGGACGTTTCTTCTTTGAATACACCAATACAGAAGATGAGATGATTGCGGCTATTACAGAAGATACCGATATTGTCTACATCGAAACACCGACAAACCCACTCATGATTGAGTTTGATATTGAAAAAGTGGCAAAGATTGCTCATGATAAGGGTGCAGTGGTTATTGTTGACAATACTTTCTATAGCCCAATCTATCAAACACCGATTACTCAAGGTGCCGATATCGTTGTACATTCAGCTACTAAATACCTATCAGGTCATAATGATGTTTTGGCTGGTGTTGTTGTGACTAGCAACCAAGAATTCTACGATAAACTTTATTATAACCTCAATACGACTGGTCCTACCTTATCACCATTTGATAGCTATATGCTCATGCGTGGTCTTAAGACCTTGAAACTTCGTATGGAGGCATCGACAGCTAATGCTCAAGAAGTTGTAGCTTTCTTAGAAAAGTCACCGGCTGTTAAGGAAGTCCTCTATCCAGGAAAGGGTGGTATGATTTCTTTCAAAGTGGCTAATCAAGACAAGATTCCAACCATTATCAATTCCCTAAAGGTCTTTACCTTTGCGGAGAGCCTAGGTGGTGTCGAAAGCTTGATTACCTACCCAACGACACAAACCCACGCAGATATTCCAGGTGATGTGCGTGCTTCCTATGGTTTGACAGACGACCTACTTCGTCTTTCAATTGGTATTGAAGCAGCACAAGATTTGATTGCTGACTTGGAAAATGTCCTTAGTCTTTAAGGGGTTATCTATGACACGTTATGATTTTACAACACAACCAAATCGCTTGAATCAAAACACCATGAAATGGCACGAAGCCGAAAGTAATCCAGAACTACTTGAGCTTTGGGTTGCTGATATGGACTTTCTACCTGTTCCTGAGATTAGGGATGCAGTTATCAACTATGCTGAGACACATATTTTTGGTTATCCTTATCCAAGTGAAGAACTTTATCAGTCCATTATTAATTGGGAAAAAAACCAACACGGTTACGTCGTCGATAAAGAGAGTATCGTTCTTATTGAAGGTGTTGTCCCAGCTATTTCAACAGCTATTCAAGCCTTTACCAAAGAAGGCGATGCTGTTCTCATCAACACACCAGTTTATCCGCTTTTTACTCGTTCTGTCCGTTTGAATAATCGTCAGTTGATTGAAAATAGTCTTGTTAAGGTTAATGGCCATTTCGAAATTGATTTTGAACAATTGGAACGTGATATCGTCGAAAATGATGTTAAACTTTATGTTTTCTGTAGCCCACATAACCCAGGTGGGCGTGTCTGGACCAAAGAAGAATTGACCAAGGTAGCAGATTTGTGCCAGAAACATGGTGTCCTTTTGGTATCTGATGAAATCCACCAAGATTTAGCACTGTTTGGGAATAAGCACATCTCTATGAATACCATTTCGGATGTTTACAAGGACTTTACCTTGGTACTTAGTTCGGCTACTAAAACCTTTAATATTGCTGGTGCCAAAAACAGTTTTACCATCATTGAAAATGAAGACTTACGTAAAGCCTTTAAACAAAAGCAATTGGCAAATAATCAACATGAAATTCCAACCATTGGTTTGATTACAACCCAAGCAGCTCTGACCTATGGGCAACCTTGGTTAGAGGAATTGAAGACTGTCTTTGAAACTAATATTGACCTTTTAACCAAGGAACTTAGTGAAAAGACTAATATCAAAGTCATGAAACCTGAGGGAACTTACTTGGTCTGGCTTGATTTTTCAGCTTATAATCAAGACCATAATGAACTTGGACGATTGCTTAAAAAAGAAGCCAAGGTAGTGCTAAATGACGGTATTACTTTTGGTTCCGAAGGAGAAAAACATTTTCGCTTTAACGTAGCTACGCCAACTACAGTTGTTTCTGAAGGAGTTAAACGTCTCGTTTCTGTCTTTGAAAAATAATAAAAGTGATGCTATTTGCATCACTTTTATTATTGTTATGAGTGTACATCGTAAATTTTCAAGTTGAGTAGAAGATCTTCCTGAGTGGAGAAGACCTTGACATCCTGCTTGCCAGAGGTATTAAATCTGGATAGAGTGTAGGTTTGGTCATTGGGGAAGAAAATTTCCAAGCTACGATTGTCTGTAATAAGCGTCATAGTAAGATAATCAGTTTCCTTATAACGACTGTCAGCTTGATAACCTTGACCATTTCCCAAGAGTCCATCGTAATAGTAGGAAGAGGCAGTTTGGCTACCATCCATGCTGTTGTTCAGTTCAGCAGCATAAGCAGAGACCTGATAGGTACCACTTGTTATTTGGTAGGTGATTTTAACGTAATCAGAGCCTTGCCCGATATCAATGTAGATTTAGCCTCCTTCTTTCTTAATATTTGAAAAATGCAGTTGGTAATACGTTGTTAAGATGGGTAACAAGTATTACCTCTTCACCACTTCACGTATCAATAAATCTACGGATGCTGAAGGTACAGTGGCAGCGCGTGAAGCTGTCGGTGATGACGTTGTCATGCTCGGATTCGTATCAGATAGTCTCCGTGGAGAATATCGTCCACTTAATGGCTCAGGTGTGGTCTTGACAGCCTCTGTTCCAGCTGATTGGCGTACATCTACCTATTCTTATTATGCGGTTCCTGTTGAAGGATCATCAGATACCCTCTTGGTTACTTCTTACATGACTAACCGTGGTGGAATTGCCGGTGCTGAGAATAAATCAACATGGGCACCAAGCTTCCTCATCAAGATGAATGCAGATGATACTGCAGAAGTTTTTCCTAAGATGACGAATCAAGGGGACTGGATTTGGGATAAATCTAGTGAAAGCTTGGTACACGTAGCCGATCAAAACAGTGCTAAATTACCAAACGAGGACTTTAATGTAGCTTATTATGCAGTATCAGATTTTGGTCTTAAACCATATACTTATCCTACAGTTGATAGTTCAACTGGCGTTTCTGAAGCTCACGGTGTCTTGACAGTAACTGTTAAAGATGGTGAAGATAAGAAGGCAGATAAGTCAGAAACACCAGTAAGTCCAACAGAAGGTAATCTTTCTTTTGATGATAAGACTAATAAACCAGACACTTCTAAATCAGCGGACAATAATAAACCATCAGCTGATAAAGAAGATAAACCAACAAATCCTACGAATTCAGATTCTCCAGTTCCTACACCATTCCCATATTTCCTAGACCGCGCTGCTAATGATAACCATTCTTCGAATGATCACCATGTAGAGGTTCCTGTGAAACCTTCAACAGAGGGTTCTGTGAGTGACCGTCATCCAGTAGCTCAAGCCACAGAGATTGCGTCACCAGTACCAGAGGCTATTGTAGTAACTGGACCAACTGTTTCAACGACTCCTGTTAAAGAAGAGTCTATCACTGAAACAGAAGCTCCAAAACCAGCTAAGTCTGAAGGGGAAGTTCAGTCTCACGGAGTAGCTAAAGCTGATGAAGTAACTAAGTCTGATGAGTCAAGTAAAGACAACAATACTAAAGTTGCTGCCAAACTTGCTACGACTCATAAGACACCAAGTGATTCAGAAGGTTCAAATAGCAACATTCTTTCAATCTTGGCGACTATCTTTGCAGCCATTGCAAGTCTAGCTCTTCTTGGCTATGGTTTGGTCACAGGAAAGATTCATTTGCCTAAAAAATAATCCTTTTAAAAAACGTTTGCAGTAAAGCAAGCGTTTTTTTTGCCTTTTTGATATAATGGAGTGAATGTAAAGCAAAGGAAGAAACTATTATGGGTAAATTTCAAGTTATTTCACATCCACTGATTCAACATAAACTTTCAATTCTCCGTCGTGAGGATACCTCTACTAAGGACTTCCGTGAGTTAGTTGATGAGATTGCTATGCTCATGGGTTACGAAGTATCTCGTGACCTTCCACTCGAAGAGGTTGAAATTCAAACACCAATTACAAAAACAGTACAAAAACAACTTTCTGGTAAGAAATTGGCGATTGTTCCAATCCTTCGTGCGGGTATTGGTATGGTCGATGGTTTCCTCAGCCTTGTACCAGCAGCTAAAGTTGGTCATATTGGTATGTATCGTGACGAGGACACTCTTGAGCCAGTTGAGTACTTAGTAAAATTACCAGAAGACATTGATCAACGTCAGATCTTTGTAGTAGATCCAATGCTTGCAACTGGTGGTTCAGCAATCTTGGCAGTAGACTCACTTAAAAAACGTGGTGCAGCTAATATCAAGTTTGTTTGCTTGGTTGCAGCACCAGAAGGTGTCAAAAAATTGCAAGATGCTCACCCAGATATCGATATCTACACAGCATCTTTGGATGAGAAACTTAATGAAAACGGTTATATTGTTCCAGGTCTTGGAGATGCAGGTGACCGTCTATTTGGTACAAAATAGGTTGAAAAAGGGAAAATTTCCCTTTTTTACTAGATTAATAAGTTTCAAGTGAAATTGTTTTAGGGTGATTTAGCACTCTTTTGAAAAGAGTGCTAAGAACGATGTTTTTATTTGACCTAATTTGACTAAAATCATATAATATCATCAAGACAATATTAAAAGGAGGATTCATATGATTCCTGTAGTAATTGAACAAACATCACGCGGTGAGCGTTCTTATGATATTTACTCACGTTTGCTCAAGGATCGTATCATCATGTTAACAGGTCCTGTTGAAGATAATATGGCAAACTCAATTATCGCCCAACTCTTGTTCTTGGATGCTCAAGACAACACAAAAGATATCTATCTTTATGTTAATACACCAGGTGGATCAGTTTCGGCAGGTCTTGCCATTGTTGATACAATGAACTTCATCAAGTCTGATGTTCAGACTATTGTTATGGGGATGGCGGCATCTATGGGAACAATTATCGCTTCAAGCGGTACAAAAGGTAAACGTTTCATGTTGCCAAATGCAGAGTACATGATTCACCAACCAATGGGTGGTACTGGTGGCGGTACGCAACAAACAGACATGGCTATCGCTGCTGAACACTTGCTCAAGACACGTAAAAACTTGGAGCAAATCTTGGCAGATAATTCTGGACAGCCAATTGAAAAAGTTCATGTAGACGCTGAACGTGACAATTGGATGAGTGCTCAAGAAACGCTTGAATATGGCTTTATTGATGAAATCATGGCTAATAACCAATTAAAATAGACTGAGCTTGTCTTAAATAAAAGTCAGATGTAAATCGGTTGTATAAGGACCGTTTCATCTGGCTTTTTGTGTTATAATAGAAAACATGTTAATAATCAATGAGGAGTTGCTTGCGATTGATCAAGCTATAGAGTGTCTTGTTTCGTATTTTCTAAAGCTACCTGAGGTAGAGAATTATCGTTTAAAACGTCAGAAATTCGAAAATGACAGAGAACTTCAAGAGCAACTCTTTGCATTTCAAGAATTAAAAGATAGCTATGATGCTGCTAAGGCGTATGAGACTTTTAGACCAGATGTGAGAGAGTTGAAACGTCAGGTTTTGCGAATGAAGCGTCAAATTGATTTAAACGAGGTGGTTATTGGCTATCGTCAGGCAGAGTTCGATTTACAGACTATTTTAGCCAATCTTGGTGAGGAGATTGCCCAAGCTGTTTCGGGTCAGATTTTTATTGATACTGGGCTACCTCTTGCCCCTCATAAACCACATCATAAAAAGGGAGATACTAACATAAAGGAGAAGATGAGTCATGATTAAGCGTCAAGGCATTATTGTTTATTTATACTATAATAGAGACTTACGTAAAATTGCCAAGTTTGGGGATATTGTCTACCATTCTTATAAGATGCGTTATGTGCACCTTTATGTAGATGTGGACAAGGTCAAGGATATTTTGAAAGAGCTCGATGGAATGAAAGCAGTGAAAAAAGTTCTGCCTTCTTACTATTCTGATATTGATATGGACTTTATAGGTAGTCTGGAACGTTACGACACCTCGGTCCCTGAACCGTTTAAGAACTTTTCTCTTTAATAAGAGAAAAGTTTTTTTCTTTTTAAAGAGTTATTCTTAAAGTAATGGAAACGATTACTGTCTCTAAAGCTTAGTTATGTGTAGTTGACAATTGTCTGATAATTCTGTAAGCTATAAGATAGACTTTTTTTAAGAAAATATTAAGGAGAAATCTTATGTCTAAAAAGATCACACTTATTGTGTTAGCCTTTTTTGCTTCCATATTCTTGGTTGCCTGTGGCAAGTCACCAGATGTGACTGCTAATGCCAATGGTACTAGGATTGGCGATACCATCAAAATTGGTGTTAACATGGAGTTGACAGGTGCCGTTGCAGCCTATGGTAAGACAGAGCAGAATGGTATTAAGTTGGCTGTTGATGAAATTAACAAAGCTGGTGGCGTCGATGGCAAAAAGCTTGAGCTTGTCACAAAAGATAATAAATCTGAAAATGCTGAAGCTTCAACATCTTCAACGAACTTGGCTATTCAGAGCAATGTAAATGCTATCGTTGGTCCAGCGACATCAGGTGCTGTCGCTGCGGCTAGTCTCGTATCACAAAAAACAGGGGTTCCTTTGCTGACACCTTCAGGTACGCAGGACGACCTTACGGTAGATGCTAAAGGTACGAAGAAATTCGTTTTCCGTACAACCTTCAAGGATAGCTACCAAGGTAAAGTTTTGGCAGCTTATTCTTACAATGATTTGAATGCTAAAAAAGTAGTTCTCTACTATGATAATACTTCAGATTATGCCAAAGGTATTGCGGATGAATTCAAGCGTGAATATAAAGGTCAAATCGTTACTGAAGCTACCTTTGCTTCAGGGGACAAGGACTATCAGTCAGCCTTGACTAAATTTAAAGACCTTGATTATGATGCGATTGTAATGCCTGGTTACTATACTGAGACTGGTATTGTAACTAAACAAGCACGTGACCTTGGAATTGATAAACCAATCCTTGGACCTGACGGATTCAGTGATGCGAAATTTACTGAGCTTGCAGGTAAAAAGAATGCTTCAAACGTCTACTATGTATCAGGATACTCAACAAATGTTGCTCTTTCTGACAAGACATCAGGTTTCATTGAAGCATATAAGAAAGCTTACAACACTGAACCAAATATGTTTGCTGCTCTAGCTTACGATTCTGTTTATATGATTGCAGAAGCATCAAAAGATGCGAAAACATCAGTTGATATTGCCGATAACTTAGCACATTTGAAAAACTTTGTCGGTGTTACTGGTAAAATGACGATTGATAAGGATCATAACCCTATTAAAGCAGCTCTTATGGTTAAAAGAGATAATGGTGAAGAAGTTTCAGCGGAAGCCGTTGAAATTGAAAAATAATCTGTTATCTATACTGAAAATGAACTAGAAAGTTTGGTTATATATGTTTTTTGAACAACTTCCCCAACAACTAGTCAATGGTATTATCTTGGGTAGTATCTATGCCCTACTTGCCCTTGGATATACCATGGTTTATGGGATTATCAAATTGATTAACTTTGCCCATGGAGACATCTATATGATGGGTGCCTTCGTTGGTTACTATGCGATTAATAGCCTTGGAATGAATTTCTGGGTTGCTCTTGTCTTTGCTATGCTTGTCTGTGCAATTTTAGGGGTTGTCATTGAGTTCTTGGCTTATCGTCCGCTCCGTAATTCGACACGTATTTCTGCCTTGATTACAGCTATCGGTGTCTCATTCTTCCTTGAGTACATCATGGTTCTCTTTGTAGGTGCAGATACACGTTCATTCCCTCAAAAGATTGCAATTGAGACTTATCATCTTGGATCAATCTCTGTAACAAATGTGCAATTGCTTATCTTGGTAGTTGCTCTTGTCCTTATGGTTGCTCTTCAATTGATTGTTAAAAAGACTAAGATGGGTAAAGCTATGCGTGCCGTATCTGTAGACAGTGATGCAGCTGAATTGATGGGTATTAATGTAAATAACACTATCAGCTTCACTTTTGCTCTTGGATCATCACTAGCAGGGGCAGCGGGTGTCCTTATTGGTCTTTACTATAACTCTATCGAACCTCTTATGGGTATGACACCAGGTATTAAAGCCTTTGTTGCCGCTGTTCTTGGTGGTATCGGTATTATCCCTGGTGCAGCACTTGGTGGATTTGTTATCGGTATTTTGGAGACATTATCAACTGCAATTGGTTTGTCAAGTTACCGTGATGCCATCGTTTATGGTGTCTTGATCGTTATCCTTTTGGTTCGCCCAGCGGGTATCCTTGGTAAAAATGTGAAAGAGAAGGTGTAAGACATGAAGAAAAATCTAAAAGTAAACCTTATTTGGTTTGGTCTTATCATTGGACTCTTCCTTATCTTGAAGGGTCTTGAACTTTCAGGTATCATGAACCTTTACTACATCCAAATCTTGATGGGGATTGGTATTTCAATCCTTATGGGACTTGGTACTAACTTGGTTCTTGGTTTCTCAGGGCAATTTACACTTGGACAAGCTGGTTTCATGGCAATTGGTGCCTATTCATCAGCTATCATCACTGGTATGATGCCGACATATGACGGTTTCTACCTCTCAATGGTTGTCGGTGTCATCATCGCAGCTATTGTTGCCCTTATCTTTGGTCTACCTACCCTTCGTTTGAAAGGTGACTACCTTGCCATTGCAACTCTTGGTATGGCTGAAATCATCCGTATCATTATCGTTAATGGTGGTGAATTGACCAATGGTGCCGCTGGTTTGACAGGTATCCTTCCTTATACTAGTTGGCCTGTAATTTATTTCTTTGTGGTAATCATTACAATTTTGGTGCTTAACTTCTTGCGTTCAGCAACGGGACGTCAAGCAATCACTCTTCGTGAAGATGAAATTGCTGCTGAGTCAATGGGTGTTAATGTCACAAAAATGAAGGTTCTTATCTTTGTTATTGGTGCCATGATTTCAGCGATTGCTGGTTCACTTTATGTCAGCTACATCGGTACAGTCGTGCCAAAAGATTTCACTATCATGAAATCAATTGATTACCTTATCATTGCCGTTCTTGGTGGACTTGGATCTATCACAGGTACTATCATTGCCGCTGTTGTTCTCGGTATTATCAATATGTTCCTCCAAAACGTTTCAAATCTTCGTATGATTATTTACGCCTTGGCTTTGATTCTTGTAATGCTCTTCCGTCCAGGTGGACTTCTTGGAACAAAAGAACTCTATCTCTCAAAATTCTTCAATAAATCTAAGGAGGGCAAATAAAAATGGCACTTCTTGAAGTTAAAAATCTAACTAAAAACTTCGGTGGTTTGACTGCTGTTGGTGATGTTTCAATGGAACTCAATGAAGGTGAGTTGGTTGGGCTTATCGGACCAAATGGTGCTGGTAAAACAACCCTGTTCAACCTTTTGACAGGTGTCTATGAGCCAAGTGAAGGAACTGTTACACTTGATGGTACAGTCCTAAATGGTAAAGCACCTTATAAAATCGCTTCACTCGGTTTGTCACGTACTTTCCAAAATATCCGTCTTTTCAAAGATATGACTGTACTTGAAAACGTTCTTGTTGGTTTATCAAATAAGCAACCTTCAAATTTATTTGTATCTCTTTTGCGTTTGCCTAAGTACTATTCAAGTGAAGAAGAGTTAAAAGCAAAGGCTATGGAACTCTTGGCTATCTTCAACTTGGATGGTGAGGCAGATACGCTTGCGAAAAACTTAGCTTACGGACAACAACGTCATTTGGAAATTGTTCGTGCACTTGCAACGGAACCAAAAATTCTCTTCCTTGATGAACCAGCTGCGGGTATGAACCCACAAGAAACAGCTGAATTGACTGCTCATATTCGTCAAATTCAAAAAGACTTTGGAATTACTATCATCTTGATTGAGCATGATATGAGTTTGGTCATGGATGTTACTGAGCGTATCTATGTTTTGGAATATGGACGCTTGATTGCCGAAGGAACACCTGATGATATTAAGAATAACAAACGCGTTATTGAAGCTTACTTGGGAGGTGAAGCATAATGGCTATGTTGAAAGTTGAAAATCTCTCAATTAAATATGGATCTATTGAAGCTGTTAAAAATGTTAGCTTTGAAGTTAATGAAGGTGAAGTCGTAACTCTTATCGGTGCTAACGGTGCAGGTAAGACATCAATTCTTCGTACAATCTCAGGTCTTGTTCGTCCAACTGAGGGAACCATTTCTTATCTCGGAAATGACATCCACAAAACACCAGCACGTAAAATTGTTGCCGAAGGTTTGGCTCAAGTACCTGAGGGACGTCATGTATTTGCAGGACTAACCGTAATGGAAAATCTTGAAATGGGAGCTTTCCTTCATACAAATAAAGAAGAGAACGCTGCTCTCTTGAAAAAAGTCTTCCAACGTTTCCCACGTCTAGAAGAACGTAAGAATCAAGATGCAGCGACACTTTCTGGTGGTGAACAACAAATGCTTGCAATGGGCCGTGCCCTTATGAGTCGTCCAAAACTTTTGCTTTTGGATGAGCCTTCAATGGGACTTGCTCCAATCTTTATTCAGGAAATTTTTGATATTATCGAAGATATCAAGGCACAAGGGACTACAGTTCTTTTGATTGAACAAAATGCCAATAAGGCTTTGTCAATTGCGGACCGTGGTTACGTTCTTGAAACTGGTAAAGTGGTTCTTTCAGGTACTGGTGAAGAGCTTCTTGCATCAGATGAAGTTCGTAAAGCCTATCTTGGAGGATAAGAAAAAGCGCCCAAGGGCGTTTTTCTATCGTCTCATGCTGATTGTAAAATACTAATTTTTCAGCAAAATATTGCAATCGGTTACAATTAGAGTGGTATAATATAAGTAAGAAATCATTCGGAGGAAAATGAAACATGGCAGTAAAAGATTTTATGACGAAACGTGTAGTTTATGTCTCACCAGAAACAACAGTTGCAGCAGCTGCAGATATTATGCGTGATAAAGGTTTGCGCCGTTTGCCAGTAATTGAACATGATAAACTTGTTGGGCTTATTACAGAAGGTACTATGGCAGAAGCCTCACCATCAAAAGCAACAAGCTTATCCATTTATGAAATGAACTATCTCCTTAATAAGACAAAGATAGGAGATATCATGATTAAGAATGTCCTTACTGTTTCCAAATATGCTAGCCTTGAGGATGCAATCTATATTATGCTTCAAAATAAGGGTGGAGTTCTTCCGGTTGTGGACAATGACCAAATTTCAGGAATTATCACAGATAAAGATGTCTTTCGTGTTTTCTTGGAAATTTCTGGTTATGGTCAAGCGGGAATTCGTATTGGGTTGGAAGTTCCAGATACTCCACGTGTTTTGGAAAAAATTGCGAACCTTATCGCTAGTGAGAATCTGAACATCAAACGTACAATTGTTGCACCTAAAAATGACACTGTACTTCGTGTCGAACTCCAAGTTGAAGGAGAGATTGGAATTGACCAACTCAAGAAGGTTTTTGTAGAAGCAGGATTTACAGTTACTGAAATTGCAGAAACAGAAGCAAAAGAGTTAGACTGATAAAGAAGATAAAACAAAATAACTTCTTAACTTTAGTTACCCTAAAAATAGAAAGTTTGTAGGAACAGTTCAGTGGAAATAAGATTAAAATCCTTACTTTTTCTAGTAATTAATGAACTACAGGCTTAACTTTAAACAATAAAAAGAGGCTAGAACATTATGTTCTAGCTTCTTTTTTATTAGTCTTGAAAATCGTAAAGTGTTGTAGAGAGATAACGCTCACCATTGTCAGGCAAGAGTGTCAAGACTTTTTTGCCTTCGCCAAGCTCAGCGGCAACCTTAAGGGCAGCAGCAATAGCAGCACCTGATGAGATACCAGCTAGGAAACCTTCTTGGCTACCCAATGTACGTGATGTTGCGATAGCTTCATCAGAAGGAATACGCACAACACTGTCATATGATTTTGTATCCAATGTGTCAGGAATAAAACCAGTTGAGATACCTTGAATTTTGTGTGGTCCTGGTTTATCACCATTCAAGACGGCAGATTCGTCAGCTTCAATACCATAAACCTTGATATTTGGATTGGCAGCCTTAAGTGTTTTTGAAACACCTGAAATAGTACCACCAGTACCGATACCAGCAACAAAGGCATCCAAACCTTCTGCACCAAAATCTTCAAGAATTTCTTGACCAGTTGTAGCCGCGTGAACAGCTGGGTTTGATGGGTTAGCAAATTGAAGTGGTACCCAACCATTGCGTTCAGCAGCAACTTCTTTAGCCTTAGCAATCGCACCCTTCATTCCTTCGCTACCAGGAGTCAACACAAGTTCAGCTCCATAAGCTTGGATGATTTTACGGCGTTCAACACTCATTGTGTCAGGCATTACGATAACAACTTTATAGCCTTTAGCAACCCCAACCCAAGCGAGACCGATACCAGTGTTACCTGAAGTTGGTTCAACAATGGTATCACCAGGTTTAATCGTACCAGCTTTTTCAGCATCTTCAATCATACGAAGAGCAATACGGTCTTTTACTGAAGAACCAGGGTTGAATGCTTCGAGTTTAACGTAAACATCTGCTGATCCTTCTGGAACAATAGAATTAAGTTTAATAACAGGTGTTTTTCCAACAAGTTCAGTGATTGAGTTGTAAATTGTCATATTTAAAATCCTCTTAATATTTGATTGATGGTTTTAAGTATACGACGGTAGGGCCTACTTGTAAAATAGATCTTCTTTATCACTGTGATAACGTTTGACTATCAGATAGGAATTTCAACGATTTTCTTTCCAGATTTTTCATAAGTAACTTTTCCTTGATAGAATTCGGTTAGTTCCTGACCGAGTCTTTCAATCTCAGACTCTTCGACAAATAAAGTAGTAGAAACATCTGATAAGAAAGTTGTATCAAATTCTTGGAGTCCTTCTTTTTCAAGGAAGTTGGAAAAGACTTGGTATTGAGAGTAGGTTAACTCTATGGTTAGTCCTGTTAATTCCTTGACTTCAACTCGGCCAATCTCTTCAATAGCATGGGCAACGCTACCAGAGTAAGCGCGTATAAGACCACCTGCCCCAAGTTTGAGTCCTCCAAAATAACGAGTCACAACAATTACGACATTAGTAAGTCCTTGTTTTTCTAGAACAGTAAGCATAGGTACCCCAGCTGTTCCAGAAGGTTCGCCATCATCACTTGAACGCTTAATTTGACAATCATCTCCAACAATCATTGCAGAGCAAGAGTGATTGGCCTTATGATGCTCTTTCTTAATCTGAGCGATGTACCCTCTTCCTTCTTCTTCACTATTAATACGTTTCAAGTGACAAATAAAACGAGATTTTTTTATTTCTTCCTCAACGATTCCATCGTTGGCAATAGTTTTGTAATCCATAAAAAAATTTTATCATAAAAAGATGAAATCAAACATATTTTCGAATAGAAAGATATGGTACCTAAAGATTATTATGGACGACTATTTACTAAAGAACAGTTGCCAGTTGACTACCACTCAGAGGCTTTTACATTAGAAAGCATGATAAAGGTCGATAAACAACTTAGATGTAAAAGATGTTACAGTCGGATAGAGGAAGATTGGCAATTACCGGAAGGTCAGTATTATTGCAGAGCATGTATTGTCTTTGGCAGAAATCAAGAAGGAAAAGAACTTTATTATTTTCCTTCAAAAACATCTGAAATTGAATTTCCTGTTTTGAAGTGGTTGGGGGAACTGACTCCCTATCAAGCTGAGGTCTCAGAGAAGCTTTTAGAAACATATCAAAAACAGAAAGATAGCCTCGTACATGCTGTGACGGGTGCAGGTAAGACAGAAATGATTTATAAAATCGTTGCCTATGTTCTTGAAAATAAAGTTCATGTAGCTATCGCAAGTCCTCGGGTTGATGTTTGTCGAGAATTATTTCTACGTATGCAGAGGGATTTTACTTGTAGTATTTCTCTACTTCATGCTGAGAGTGAACCATATGATGGTAGTCCGCTTGTAATAGCTACCACACATCAACTACTAAAGTTTTACCAGAGTTTTGACTTAGTTATTGTAGATGAAGTAGACGCATATCCTTTTGTAGGAAATGTCATGTTAAATTATGCTGTAGAACAGGCGAAGACCGAAACCGGTCGATTTATTTACTTAACAGCGACTTCAACATTATCTTTAGAAGAACTAGTTCGACTTGGGACTTTAGAAAAGCATCACCTTGCTAGACGTTTCCATGGAAATCCTTTAGTACTTCCTAAATTCTTCTGGCAGGGGAGATTACAAAAATCTCTGACGAGAGGCAAGCTTCCAAGACCACTTCTTTATCAGATTAAAAAGCAACGTAAATCAAAATTTCCTCTATTAATCTTCTTTCCAAATATAGTGATAGGTGAAAAGTTTACAAGTATTCTACAAAAATATCTTCCAGATGAAAAAATGGCCTTTGTTTCCTCAAAAAGCGAGGAGCGTTCAACTATCGTAGAGAAGTTTCGAGAAAAAGAACTGTCCATCTTAGTGACAACAACTATCCTCGAACGTGGTGTAACCTTTCCACAAGTAGATGTTTTTGTTTGTATGGCAAATCATCACCTATACACTAGGTCGAGTCTTATTCAGATTGGAGGTCGAGTTGGAAGATCACCAGATAGACCGACAGGAAAACTTTATTTCTTTCATGAAGGACTATCCAAATCAATGCTTCGGTGTCGAGAAGAAATAAAGGTTATGAATAAAAAAGGAGGGTTTAACAATGAAGTGTCTGCTATGTAATGACTGGATTGAATCAGTACCAAAATTAAGAGACCTCATTATGTTTAACCAAAGAAAAGAGTGCTTTTGTGTATCTTGTAAAAATCAGTATAAAAAACTCTCAAAAGAAAGATGCCAAAATTGTAATAAAGAATTACATAGAGATGCTTGTATTGATTGTAAACTTTGGATGAAAAAAGGCTATGTTCCTAAGCACCTTGCCATTTATCGCTATGAAGAAAACATGAGAGAGTGTTTTAGTCGCTATAAATTTATGGGAGACTATTGTCTTAGAAAAATATTTCAACAAGATATAAAAAATACCTTGAAACCATTTTTGAAGAAAGGTTATACCATAGTGCCAGTCCCATTATCGAAAGAACGCTTGGCAGAAAGAGGATTCAACCAAGTTGAGGGATTGATAGAGGGAATTCCCTATCGGGATATCTTTGAGAAAAGAGATATTGAGAAACAATCATCGAAAACACGCGACGAGCGACTAAGCCAAGATAATGCCTTCTGTCTCAAGAAAGGTATAAATGTACCAGATAAGATTATTATAGTGGATGATATCTATACAACAGGTTCCACTTTATATCAGATGGTTCAACTATTAGAAGGTATAGGTATTAAAGAAGTTTTGACCTTTTCACTAGCTAGATAATAAAAATCCTTGCGAATTTTCATGAAAAGGATATAATAAAGATAGAGAAAACGCTAACAAGCGAGAAAGAGGTCTTTTATGATTAAATATAGTATCCGTGGCGAAAATATCGAAGTGACTGAAGCACTTCGTGACTATGTTGAAAGTAAACTTAGCAAAGTTGAAAAATACTTCAACGAAGACCAAGAATTGAATGCACGTGTAAATCTTAAGGTTTATCGCGAAAAGACAGCTAAAGTAGAGGTTACTATTCCAACAGGTTCTGTAACACTAAGAGCAGAAGATGTTTCGCAAGATATGTACGGTTCTATTGACCTGGTGGTTGATAAGATTGAAAGACAAATCCGTAAAAACAAAACAAAAATTGCACGTAAGCATCGTGAAAAAGTTCCAACAGGAGAAGTATTCTCAGCTGATTTTAATAACGAACAAGTTGAAGAAGCACCAGCTGTTGAAGTTGTAAGAACTAAAAACATTGAGTTGAAACCAATGGATGTTGAAGAGGCTATCCTTCAAATGGAATTGTTGGGGCATGACTTCTTTATCTATACTGATAGTGAAGATCATACAACTAATGTTCTATACAAACGAGAAGACGGTAACTACGGTTTGATTGAAGCTAAATAATTAAAAAATAAAGGAAGTAGGTTGAGAGCCCAAATTTCAAGTTGAAAT
>DOTL01000042.1 GCA_003521145.1 Streptococcus sp.
TGTGGTATTCTTAATAGGTCTCATAAGTTCTTCCTAATGGTAGTTTTGTCGCTTTTCATTATAGTTCTTATGGGACTTTTTGTGTAGACTCAAAAAGCTCTATAATCTCTACAGTGGTTTTACCCACTACAGAAATTATAGAGCCATTTTTTTCAAAATACTGAGAGGCTGAAACGTTAGTGTTTCAGCTTTTTTGTGGTCTCGAAGAGTCTCACTGGTTGCTTAAAAGTTTTGCAATGAATAGGAATTTCCCAGTTTTTAAGTCTTTTACCAAGCGATACTATTTTTCTTGAAAAATTGTATCACTGTGCTATAATAAAGCAAAAATTTTTTTAATGCTTATTTTGGAGGACTTAACATGCAAGCAACACCTCTCTTTTTAGTGATTTCCTTCTTGATTATCTTGGGAATTCTTATCATTCATCAGTATGCTTTACGTTGTATGTCAACAGTCAGTGGCTATCGTTGAACGTTTTGGACGTTATCAAAAAATCGCAACGAGTGGGATTCATATGCGTTTGCCATTTGGTATCGATAAAATTGCCGCTTGTATTCAACTACGTTTGCTTCAAAGTGAGATTGTGGTTGAGACAAAGACAAAGGACAATGTCTTTGTCATGATGAATGTGGCTACTCAATATCGTGTTAATGAGCAAAATGTTACAGATGCTTACTATAAACTCATGCGGCCAGAGGCTCAAATTAAATCATACATTGAGGATGCTCTTCGTTCATCAGTTCCTAAATTGACGCTTGATGAGCTTTTTGAGAAGAAAGATGAAATCGCTCTTGAGGTTCAACATCAAGTAGCCGAAGAAATGACAGCTTATGGATACATCATTGTTAAGACCTTGATTACCAAGGTTGAGCCAGATGCTGAAGTTAAGCAGTCTATGAACGAAATTAATGCTGCTCAACGTAAGCGTGTAGCAGCCCAAGAATTGGCAGAAGCTGATAAAATTAAGATTGTCACAGCTGCCGAAGCCGAAGCCGAAAAAGACCGTCTTCATGGTGTTGGTATTGCCCAACAACATAAGGCTATCGTTGATGGATTGGCTGGATCTATCGCAGAACTAAAAGAGGCTAATGTGGGGATGTCTGAAAAGCAGATTATGTCTATTCTTTTGACTAACCAATATCTAGATACCCTTAATACTTTTGCGGCTAAAGGCAATCAAACCTTATTCCTACCAAATAATCCAAATGGTGTAGATGATATTCGTACCCAAATTTCGTCAGCCTTAAAGGCAGATAATAAAAATTAAGCACAAAAAGAAGCCAAATCTATACGATCTGACTTTTTTGATTTATTTTTCTAGGAATTGCGTCAAACGGATAACTTCAATCTTATAGCCATCTGGATCAGTGATAAAGTAGTACATTTTTGGTTTTCCAGGAAGACCTGAGAGGTCTGTGACAGTATAACCAGCCTCTTTGTGAGCCTGGTGTGTTGCTTCTAGGTCATCAACACCAACGGCGATATGACCATACCCATCCCCGAGTTCATAAGCTTCATGGTCGTAGTTGTAGGTTAATTCCAACTCGTAATCAGGATCATCTTCGAGTTGCAAGTAGACAAGGGTGAACTTATATTCTGGAAAATCATTTCGACGAGCTTCTTTGAAACCAAGAGCTTCTTTATAAAATTTAAGTGAGGCTTCTAGGTCCTTGACACGGACACAAGTATGTAGAAATTTAGTCATGTGAGATACTCCTTTTATCTAATTCTGTAAGTTTATGATAGCATTTTGGAACCGTTTTTTCTAGTTTATGCTATTTTGTGTTATAATGACGAAAAATAATCTGTGGAGGACGCTTATGACGATTTTAGCGATTGATTTTGGGGGAACACAGGTGAAGTCAGCACTTGTTTCAGAGCAGTTTGTCGTTGAAAAGAGTCTGCCGACGCAGTCATCCCCACAAAACTTAGAACAAGCTATTGACGTGATTGATCAGATAGTTACTTCACTTGAAGCAGACCTATCAGGCATAGCAATTAGTGTTCCAGGGATGGTTGATACTGAGGAAGGTGTCATTTATAATGGTGGCTTATTGAGATTCTTTCACGGCTTTCGTATTAAAGAAGGTCCTCAAAGCCAAGTACTATCTGCCTATAATGGCTCTTATTGATGGAAAAGCAGTGGCCTTGGCAAGAGCTAACTACAGGTCATTTGCAAGGAGTGACCAATGGTGCAGCCCTTGTTTTGGGTTCAGGTCTAGGTGGTGGATTTATTATTAATGGTAAACTTTTTCAAGGAAGCCACTTTCAAGCAGGTGAGTTGACCTTTCTGTTACCAGTTCAAATGGAAAAAGTTGATCCTTCATTGATGCGAGGCATGACTTTGTCGGCTGTCGGTTTAATCATCAAGGTAAATGAAGTGCCAGGTAACTCAGATTTAAAGGATGGTTTAGCCGCATTTAAGGCCATAAATGCAGGAGATAAAACAGTCTATTCACTTTTTGAAAGCTATTGCCGTAATCTAGCCATTACCATTTTGAATCTTCAAACCATCTTTTATTTGGAAACCTTTGTTATTGGAGGTGGCATTTCAGCCCAGCCGATTCTTATCGAGGAGGTCAACCGCCAGTTTGATAAGGTTCACCATGAGATTAACTTTATTGGTAAAATTATTAACGTCCCAAGATTGTTGCTTGTCATCATCATAATGGAGCTAATCTAATTGGTGCAGCCTATTTTCTTAAGCAGAAATAAAAGGATACTAAAATCAATTACTGATAAAAATATACATAAAATACCTAACTTTTTTGAGGCGAGCGGTTAATTCCGTTCGTCTTTTACTGTTAAGACTTTACGATTTTCAGAAAATTAGCTATAATAGGACCATTAAAATTTTGGAGGTGTCTTTATGACAATTTATAATTTCTCAGCAGGACCTGCTACATTACCAAAACCAGTGCTTGAAAAAGCCCAAGCTGAATTGCTTAACTATCAAGATTCCGGTATGTCCGTGCTAGAAATGTCCCACCGTTCTCCAGAATTTGACAAAATCGTTAAAGATGCGGAAGCGACACTTCGTGAGCTCATGGCCATTCCTGATAACTATAAGGTTATTTTCTTGCAAGGTGGCGCTTCAACGCAATTTACAATGGTCCCACTTAACCTCGCTCAAGGTAAGAAAGCTTATTACCTTGTAGGTGGTTCATGGGGTAAAAAAGCCTATACAGAAGCTGTTAAACTTTCAAAAACTATTCCTTTTGAACCAATTCTTTTGGCTTCTTCAGAAGAAACTGTTTACGATCACATCCCAAGTTTTGACCCAGCAACAATTGATCCAGAAGCTGCCTATATTTACTTGACAACGAACAATACCATTGAAGGAACAGCAATCTACGATTTGCCTGATACCAATGGTGTACCAATTGTAGCTGATATGTCTTCAAATATTTTGGCTGCTCGTTACAATGTTGAGGACTTTGCCCTTATCTATGCTGGTGCTCAGAAAAATATTGGACCTGCTGGTGTGACAGTGGTTATCGTTCGTGAAGACTTCCTTAACGACCAACCACAATTGTCTGCCATGTTGGATTACCGTATTCAAGCTGAAGCAGGATCACTTTACAATACACCACCATGTTTCAACATCTATATTTCAAAACTCGTCTTTGACTGGGTTAAAAATGAAATTGGTGGCGTGGACAAGATGGCTGAAATTCAACGTGAGAAATCAGGACTTCTTTACGATAATATTGAATCATCTGATTTCTACACAAACCCTGTCAAAGATGCAAAGGATCGTTCGGTCTGCAATATCCCATTTGTAACACCAAGTAAAGAGTTGGATGCTAAATTTGTAGCAGAGGCAGATGCTCATGGGTTCAAGAATATCAAAGGACACCGTTCAGTAGGTGGTATGCGTGCCAGTGTTTATAATGCTTTCCCACGTCAGGGTGTACTTGACTTGATTGACTTTATGAAGAAATTTGAAGCCGAAAATAAATAATTGGGTAAAGAGATGGAAATTAGACAAGCCTTCCCAAATGAAATTGGGGTTATCATGACTGTGATTGAGAGTGCTAGAACTGCTTTAGCAGAAGCTGGTAGCACCCAATGGCAAGGAGCTGATGGTTACCCTACTGAAGAAACAATCTTCGACGATGTCCTTAAGGGACAGGCCTATGTAGGACTCATTGATGGTCAAATTGTTTCTTATGCTGCGGTGGTTACTGATGGAGACCCTGCTTACGACAAAATCTATGATGGAGACTGGAAACATCACAATAAGCGCTACATTACTTTCCATAGGGTTGCTGTTTTGACTGGGGTTACGGGTCAAAGGGTTGCTCAAACCTTTATTCAAGGTCTTATTGAGGGAACTGATGCTCATGATTTTCGTTGCGACACACATGAAAAGAATCTTATCATGCAGCATATTTTGGAGAAACTTCGCTATGTCTATTGTGGCAAGGTCCCTATTGATGGTGAACGTCTTGCTTATCAGAAAATCAAAACCAAGCGTGAGAAAGCCTTTTATCAAGAAGTTGATGAAGCAGCTCACCACGGGATACATTGATTTAAGAGGAATAAAATTATGGTATTTAGTGTAAAAACATATAACAATATTAACCAGATTGGTTTGAAGGAACTTGGAAATCATTTCCAAATTGATGGTGATTTAGCGGAAAATCCAGATGCCTACATCATTCGTAGTCAAAATCTCCATAATACCGTCTTCCCTGACAACTTAAAAGCTATTGCGCGTGCTGGTGCGGGAACTAACAATATTCCAGTTGACGAAGCAACTGAAAAAGGAATTGTTGTCTTCAATACTCCAGGTGCCAATGCTAATGCTGTTAAAGAAGCTGTTCTGGCCTCTATCTTACTCTCAGCACGTGACTATATTGCGGCCAATGCTTGGGTTAACACACTTAGTGGTGACGATATTCCTAAACAAATTGAAGCAGGTAAGAAACAGTTTGCAGGTAGCGAGATTGCTGGTAAGACATTAGGTATTATCGGGCTCGGTGCCATTGGTGCACGTATTGCCAATGATGCTTACCGTTTGGGAATGAAGGTCTATGGTTACGACCCATATGTTTCTATTGAAGCTGCCTGGAATATTTCTCACCATGTAAGACGTGTTTCTGATCTTAAAGAGATTTTTGAAAACTGTGATTATATCACTGTTCACGTTCCATTGACACCAGATACAAAAGGTACTTTCAATGAGGATGCCTTTAACCTTATGCAAAAAGGAACAACTATCATTAACTTTGCCCGTGCAGAGTTGGTAGATAATGATGCCCTCTTTGATGCTTTGGAAACAGGTGTGGTTAAACGCTATATCACCGACTTTGGTACAGAAGATCTTCTTAACAAACCTAATGTGACTGTCTTCCCACACGTTGGTGGATCAACAGGTGAAGCAGAACTTAACTGTGCGATTATGGCAGGTCAAACCATCCGTCGTTTCATGGAAACAGGTGAAATTGTTAACTCTGTTAACTTCCCACGTGTGCAACAGGCCTTGGGTGCCCCATACCGTATCACCTTGATTAATAAAAACGTGCCTAATATTGTGGCTCGTATCTCTACAGCGGTTTCTGATTTTAATATCAATATTGATAATATCATCAACCGTTCTAAGGGTGAATATGCCTATACACTTCTTGACCTTGATGAAACAGACAAGTCTAAGGTTGATGAATTGGTTGCTAAGTTTGAAGCTAGTGACAATATCGTTCGTGTGCGTTTGATTAAAGGTAAATAATAAGAGTTAATTGACAGGAACAAGAGATTCCTGTCTTTTTTGTTATAATAAAGACATGCTTTATCGTCAGTATTATTTATCTCCTATTGGACGCTTGTGCTTGGTGGCAAGTGACCAAGCACTTTATGGCATTTGGTTGGAGGGGCAAAAACATTTTCAGGCAGGAATCAAGGAAGAGGAGCTAGTAGACAATTCAAATCCTATCTTGAAAATGACCAAGAATTGGTTAGAGGCTTATTTTAAAGGAAAGAATCCAAGTCCAGATATCCTCCCTTTAGCTGATAGAGGGACAGCCTTTCAGCTAAAAGTTTGGTCAGCCTTACGGGACATTCCTGTGGGTCAGAGCAGAACTTATAGTCAGATTGGTAAAGTGATTTCATGTCAATCGGCACAGGCTGTAGGAACTGCTGTTGGTAAGAATCCCTGGTTGATTCTCATCCCTTGTCATCGGGCTCTTCCTAGTAGTGGTCATATAGGAAAATATGCCGCAGGAGAAGACGCCAAGCGTTTCTTACCTCATTTATAAGGCATTAGGTTTGACAATCCTTAGACAGATATCTTATGTTAGAAAAAAGGAGAAAAACATGTATACTTTTTATGAATATCCCAAATGTAGCACTTGTCGTAAGGCAAAGGCAGAACTCAATCAATTAGGTTTAGATGTTGAATCTATTAATATTAAGGAAAACCCACCTTCGGCTCAATTTTTAAAAGAGCTTTTGGAAGAGTCAGATTTAGAACTTAAGAAATTCTTTAATACGAGTGGTCAATCCTACCGCTCTCTAGGTTTAAAGAATAAGTTGCCAACGCTATCTCTTGATGAAGCTGTTGAACTCTTAGCTTCAGACGGTATGTTGATTAAACGTCCTATCTTGATTAAGGATGGTAAGGTTTTACAGGTTGGTTACCGTACGCCATACCAAGACTTAAATTTATAAAAAAATAAGCAGAAAATCTTGCCACAGTAAATAGAAGTATGGTAAGATTAAAACAGTTGCCGCTATAGTTAAATGGTATAATAGAGCAATGGTAATGCTCCGTTCCGAGTTCAATTCTCGGTGGTGGCATCTGTGATAGAGTCCAGCCTTTGGGTTGGATTTTTTTATGTTCAAAGGGGCTGATTTATGTCTCTCAATTTTTCAAAAGAATTTACTGAAAACTCTTGCGATTCAAAAAAAAAGGAGTAGACTAATAGGTGATTAAACCTAGGAGGCAAGTTGTGAAATACTACGTTCAATTCATGTTGATTTGTTTGTTTGCCGTTATTGGTGAAGCTCTGTCAACATTCTTCAAATTACCTATTCCTGGAAGCATTATTGGCTTATTCTTGCTTTTGATTGCTCTTCAGCTTAAGTGGATTCGTCTACGTCATATTCATGCTGTGGCAGAATTTTTAATTGCCAATATGACTATTCTATTTTTGCCAGCAGGTGTCGGTGTTATGGAACGTTGGAATGCTATTTCAGCTAATATTGTCCCTATTATTTTGATTATTATGGGAGCCTTGGTTCTTAATATTGTGGTGATTGCAGTAGTCGTCGGTTTCATCAAAAAACATTTTGAAGGTGATTACGAGGAGGTTAAACGTGGCTAATTTTTTTAACACACCCTTGTTTGGCCTAACACTTTCTGTACTAGCTTACACTATAGGGCTATTGACTCATCGCCGTTTCCCTAATCCTTTGACGACACCTCTTCTTGTATCGACTGCCCTGATTATCGTCATTTTGCACTATACAGGTATTTCCTACAAGGATTACTATGTTGGTGGCTCTTATCTTAACAGTTTAATTATTCCTTCAACGGTCGCGCTAGCAGTTCCTTTTTATAAAAATCTACACCTTATGCGCCATCACTATAAGAGTATTCTAATTGGATCAACGGTTGCTTGTGTTCTAAATACGACTTACACGGCCTTGATTGCTAAGCTTTTTGGAATGGATTATTTTTTGGCTATTTCGCTCTTTCCTAAGTCTGTAACGACTGCCATGGCTGTGGGAATTTCGGAAAAAATGCAGGGGATTACGACGGTAACCTTGGTTGTAGTTGTTATTACGGGTATCTTAACCTCTGTCTTAGGTCCTGTCTTTCTAAAAATGATTGGGATTAAAGACCCAGTCGTTATCGGACTTTCACTAGGAGGAACCGGACACGCTGTAGGTACAGGAACTGCCTTCAGATATGGTCAGGTTGCAGGTGCCATGGGTGGTCTCTCAATCGCTGTAACAGGGATTTTATATGTCTTTATTAGTCCTATTGTGGCAAGTTTGATTCTGAAATAAAAAATTAAGGTTTGGATAGGTTCTCCAAGCCTTTTTAGCTGTGAAAAGCAAGCAAAATCTGACCTTTTATGTTATAATTAAAGTTATGGATTATGGAGATTATATCTGGGATTTGGGTGGTACCTTGTTGGATAATTACCAGGTATCAACCCAAGCCTTTCTAGCAACTTTAGAACAATTTGAACGTACAGCAGAACCTCAAGCAGTCTATGATGCCCTTAAGGTGTCAACGAGCACTGCCATTGCTATGTTTGCGTCTGATATAGCTGATTTTCGAACCTTATATAAGCAGGAGGAAGCCAAGCATTTACAGGAACCTGTTCTTTTTGAAGGTGCTAAGGCTGTCCTAGCTAAAATTGTGAGTAAGGGTGGGTTTAATTTTTTGGTTAGCCACCGTAATCTCTTAGTGCTAGATATCCTTGATAAAGCAGAAATTGCCCCTTATTTTACAGAGGTTGTAACTTCTGAAAATGGCTTTGCTAGAAAGCCGAGTCCGGATAGTTTCCTTTATTTAATTAACAAATACGATATTAAACAAGGCTTGGTCATTGGTGACCGCCAGATAGATATAGAGGCAGGAAAAGCAGCGGGTCTGGATACCTTGCTTGTTGACGGCCATAAATCATTATTGGAGATTGTGACATAAATGACTGATGAATTAAAAAATCTTGAAGAAAAAGCGCAAGAATATGATGCCAGCCAGATTCAAGTCCTAGAGGGGCTTGAAGCGGTACGTATGCGCCCAGGTATGTATATTGGATCAACCTCAAAAGAAGGGTTGCATCATTTGGTATGGGAGATTGTCGATAACTCAATTGATGAGGCCTTGGCTGGTTTTGCCACTCATATTCAAGTCTTTATTGAGCCGGACAATTCTATTACGGTTGTCGATGATGGTCGTGGTATTCCAGTCGATATCCAAGAAAAAACTGGTCGTCCTGCGGTAGAAACTGTCTTTACAGTACTTCACGCTGGTGGTAAATTTGGCGGAGGCGGTTACAAGGTCTCTGGTGGTTTGCACGGGGTTGGTTCTTCGGTCGTTAATGCCCTCTCAACCCAACTTGATGTTAAGGTTTATAAAAATGGCCATATCCACTTCCAAGAGTATAAACGTGGGGTAGTGGTAGCAGATTTAGCAGTAATTGGTGAAACAGAGAAACATGGTACGACTGTTCACTTTACGCCAGACCCAGAGATTTTCCAA
This sequence comes from Streptococcus sp., assembly GCA_003521145.1. Taxonomy (GTDB): domain Bacteria; phylum Bacillota; class Bacilli; order Lactobacillales; family Streptococcaceae; genus Streptococcus. The sequence goes on from DOTL01000042.1 coordinate 9,216, forward strand.
GAGACAACCGATTTTGACTTTGGAAAATTGACTAAACGTATCCAAGAGCTAGCCTTTTTGAACAAGGGTCTCCGTATCTCTATCACAGATAAGCGTGAAGGTCTCGAACAAGAGAAACATTATCACTACGAAGGTGGTATCACGTCTTATGTGAAATACATCAATGAAAACAAGGATGTTATCTTTGATGAACCTATCTACACTGATGGTGAGATGGATAGTATTTCGGTTGAAGTTGCTATGCAATACACAACTGGCTATCATGAAACAGTGATGAGTTTTGCCAACAACATTCACACCCATGAAGGTGGTACTCACGAACAAGGTTTCCGTACAGCCTTAACGCGTGTTATTAACGACTATGCACGTCAGAATAAGATTCTCAAAGAAAAAGATGATAATTTGACAGGGGATGATGTTCGTGAAGGTTTGACTGCTATCATCTCTGTTAAACATCCAAACCCACAGTTTGAAGGTCAAACTAAGACCAAGCTTGGAAACTCTGAAGTGGTTAAGATTACCAATCGTCTCTTCAGTGAAGCTTTGAGCCGTTTCCTCTTGGAAAATCCTGTTATCGCTAAGAAGATTGTTGAAAAAGGAATTTTGGCTTCTAAGGCTCGTATTGCTGCCAAGCGTGCCCGTGAAGTGACTCGTAAGAAGTCAGGTCTTGAAATTTCTAACCTTCCAGGGAAGTTGGCAGACTGTTCATCGAATAATGCTGAAATGAATGAACTTTTCATTGTCGAAGGGGACTCAGCCGGTGGATCTGCTAAATCAGGTCGTAACCGTGAATTTCAAGCTATTTTGCCAATTCGAGGTAAGATTTTGAACGTTGAAAAGGCTAGCATGGATAAGATTCTAGCCAATGAAGAAATTCGTTCTCTTTTCACAGCTATGGGAACAGGTTTTGGAGCTGAATTTGATGTCAGCAAGGCTCGTTACCACAAGTTGGTCATCATGACCGATGCCGATGTCGATGGTGCTCACATTCGTACCTTGCTTCTGACTTTGATTTACCGCTTTATGCATCCAGTCTTGGAAGCAGGCTATGTTTACATTGCTCAACCACCAATTTATGGGGTTAAGGTTGGTTCTGAGATTAAAGAATACATCCAACCTGGTACAAATCAAGAAGATAAATTGCGTGCTGCTCTTGAAAAGTATAGTGTGGGACGTTCAAAACCTACGGTACAACGTTATAAAGGTTTGGGTGAAATGGATGATCACCAACTTTGGGAAACAACCATGGACCCTGAGCATCGTTTGATGGCACGTGTTTCTGTGGATGATGCTGCAGAGGCAGATAAGATTTTCGATATGCTGATGGGCGACAAGGTTGAACCTCGCCGCGAATTTATCGAAGAAAATGCCGTTTACAGTACTCTAGATATCTAATATTCTTTTAGAAAAGGGTGCAATGCTAGGATAACTATGATATAATCGTAATGTTATTCTACATTTATGAACATAATAGACGATTAAGGAGAAACTATGTCTAGCGGAATTATTTTACTGATTGTAGTGGTAGTTATTCTCGTAATTATCGCTTACTTAGTCGGTATTCTTATTAGAAAACGAAATGATTCGCGGATTGCAGAGCTTGAAGAACATAAGCAAAGATTATTTGACTTGCCAGTTAATGAAGAAATTGAAGAAGTCAAAAAGCTTCACTTGATTGGACAAAGTCAGACAACCTTCCGTGAATGGAATCAGAAATGGATAGATATCTCGACAAATTCATTCGCAGATATTGAGAATCATATTTTCGAAGCAGAAAATATGAACGATACCCTCCATTTCTTCAAGGCAAGTGGTGAAATCGATAATATTGAGAGTCAGTTGGATCTTGTGGAAGAAGACATCAAGTCTATCCGCGAAGCACTCTCAACCTTGAAAGAACAAGAAGAAAAGAACAGTACTCGCGTTAAGCATGCACTAGACTTGTACGAAGAGTTGCAAAACTCAATCGAGGAAAACTCTGATAATTTCGGTTCAACCATGACCGAAATCAATAAACAGCTTAAAAACATTGAAGCTGAGTTTGCAGAATTCGTGACTCTTAACTCATCAGGTGACCCTGTTGAGGCATCAAGCATATTGGACCGTGCAGAAGAGCACACTATTGCATTGGGTCAAATTTCAGAGAAGATTCCTGCTATTGTAGCTAAGTTGGAAGATGATTTCCCAGATCAGTTGGATGATTTGGAATCTGGCTATCGCAAGTTGATTGAGCAAAATTATCACTTCCCTGAAAAAAATATCGAACGTCGCTTCCAAGAAATTCGTGAAGCTATCCGTTCAAACTCAAGTGAGTTGGTTTCTCTTGATTTGGACCGTGCGGAAGAAGAAAACGCTGAGATTCAAGGAAAAATTGACAACTTGTATAGTATTTTCGAACGTGAAATTGCATCATACAAGGTTGTCATTCGTCAAAAGAAAATCTTACCAGATTATCTCAATCATGCTAAAGAAAACAACAAGAAACTTCAAGAAGAGCTTGAGCGTCTCATGTTGACTTACATCTTCGATGAAACTTATGCGGCAGATGTTCGTAGCTTTGCATCTGATATTTCAGGTGTGGAGACAGCTGTGCTTCCAACCCTTGAAAACTTTGAAACTCAGGTGAAACCTTTCTCAGAACTTGAAAAGATCTGTAAAAAGAGTTTCAATACCTTGTCTGCTGTTGAAAATGGTCAGGTTGAGGTCTTTAAAAATCTTCAGGCTATTGAGAAAAACGAAGCTAAGGCACGTGAAGAGCTTGATATTTATGTTAATAAATTGCATGTTATCAAGCGTTACATGGAAAAACGTAACCTTCCAGGTATTCCTCAATACTTCTTGAGTGTATTCTTCTCAACAAGTGCTCAAATTGAGGCCCTTATGGATGAACTCAGCCGTGGACGTATTAATATTGATGCGGTAATGCATTTGACAGAAACATCTAAAAATGCCATTGATCATTTGGAAGAGACTGCTTACTTGGTTGTTCAAAATGCAACCTTGACTGAGCAACTCTTGCAATACTCAAACCGCTACCGTTCATTCGAACCTGCTGTTCAAAGCAGCTTTGAGCATGCGCTTAAATTGTTTGAAGTTGATCATGATTATGATGCATCTTTAGAAGAAATCTCTTATGCCTTGGAAACAGTTGAACCAGGTGTGACAGATCGTTTTGTATCATCTTACGAGAAGACACGCGAACAAATTCGTATGTAAGAGAAAGATTCTGGGCTACGGTCCAGAATTTTTTGTAAGGTCCACTTTTCATTTTATATTAAACTTAAATCTAGTGTAGGTTTAGATAGGCATCAAAGAATCGAGGTAATTATGTCAGAAATTAAAGGTTTATTAGTTATGGACGTAGATTCAACGCTAGTCCAAGAAGAAGTTATCGATTTATTGGGAGAAGAAGCAGGCGTTGGTCAAAAGGTTGCTGAGATTACAGAGCGTGCCATGCGTGGAGAATTGGATTTTAGACAGGCCTTGAATGAACGTGTGGCGACCCTCAAGGGCTTGCCAGAGAGTATACTTGGTAAGGTCTACGCTCGTATTCATTTCAACAAGGGAGCCAAGGAACTTGTGGATGAACTTCATGCCCGTGGCTTTAAGGTAGGCTTGGTTTCAGGAGGTTTCCATGAGACTGTGGATAGACTAGCAGCTGAAGCAGGAATCGATTATGTCATGGCAAATCACCTAGAGGTGGTTGATGGTGTCTTAACGGGTAAGGTTTATGGTGAGATTGTCACCAAAGATGTTAAGGTAGCCAAACTCAAAGATTGGGCTGCAGAAAATGGTCTCGAACTCTCGCAAACCATTGCTATGGGTGACGGTGCTAATGATTTGCCTATGATTAAGACAGCTGGCATCGGCATCGCCTTTTGTGCCAAACCAATTGTCCGTGAACAAGCGCCTTATCAAATCACAGAACCAGATTTGTATAAGGTAATTGGGATTTTGGATGAGGTTAAGAAATAGAACAGATAAAAAGAGTCCTTTGGATAATTCCAAGGGACTCTTTGTGTAGCAAAAAAGCACCGAATCGGTGCCACGTGTTTTCACGTTGTATACGGACTAGCCTTATTTTAACTTTGCTGTATTGTTTCGAATGGTTTCAAACCACTTTTATTATATAGGTTTGCAACCAATATGTCAATATACTACAGAGTAAGGTAATAAATAATTATTTTCTTAATCATAAGACTTTAACTCTGTACTATTAAATAAGTAGTTCTATCAGGTGTTGAAATGTTCTTTAATAAGTGTATAATATTTTCTATAAATTAATATTTTTCAAATAAGGAGAAAAGCATGACTAAGCCATACTCAATTGGACTTGATATTGGGACGAATAGTGTTGGATGGGCTGTAATAACTGATGATTACAAGGTTCCATCTAAAAAAATGAAAGTCTTAGGAAATACGAGTAAAAAGTATATCAAAAAGAACCTGTTAGGTGCATTACTCTTTGACTCTGGAATCACAGCAGAAGGAAGAAGATTGAAGCGTACTGCAAGAAGACGTTATACTAGACGCCGTAATCGTATCCTTTATTTGCAGGAAATTTTTAGCACAGAGATGGCTACATTAGATGATGCTTTCTTTCAAAGACTTGACGATTCATTTTTAGTTCCTGATGATAAACGTGATAGTAAGTATCCGATATTTGGAAACTTAGTAGAAGAAAAAGCCTATCATGATGAATTTCCAACTATCTATCATTTAAGGAAATATTTAGCAGATAGTACTAAAAAAGCAGATTTGCGTCTAGTTTATCTTGCATTGGCTCATATGATTAAATATAGAGGTCACTTCTTAATTGAAGGAGAGTTTAATTCAAAAAATAATGATATTCAGAAGAATTTTCAAGACTTTTTGGACACTTATAATGCTATTTTTGAATCGGATTTATCACTTGAGAATAGTAAACAACTTGAGGAAATTGTTAAAGATAAGATTAGTAAATTAGAAAAGAAAGATCGTATTTTAAAACTCTTTCCTGGGGAGAAGAATTCGGGTATTTTTTCAGAGTTTCTAAAGTTGATTGTGGGAAATCAAGCTGACTTTAAGAAATATTTTAATTTAGACGAAAAAGCCTCCTTACATTTTTCCAAAGAAAGTTATGATGAAGATTTAGAGACTTTGTTAGGTTATATTGGAGATGATTATAGTGATGTCTTTCTCAAAGCAAAGAAACTTTATGATGCTATTCTTTTATCAGGTATTCTGACTGTAACTGATAATGGGACAGAAACACCTCTTTCTTCTGCTATGATAATGCGATATAAGGAACACGAGGAAGATTTAGGGTTACTAAAGGCATACATAAGAAATATTTCACTAAAAACATATAATGAAGTATTTAACGATGACACCAAAAACGGTTATGCTGGTTATATTGATGGAAAAACAAATCAGGAAGATTTCTACGTATATCTAAAAAAACTATTGGCTAAATTTGAAGGTGCGGATTATTTTCTTGAAAAAATTGATCGAGAAGATTTTTTGAGAAAGCAACGTACATTTGATAATGGTTCGATACCATATCAGATTCATCTTCAAGAAATGAGAGCAATTCTTGATAAGCAAGCTAAATTTTATCCTTTCTTGGCTAAAAATAAAGAAAGAATCGAGAAGATTTTAACCTTCCGAATTCCTTATTATGTAGGTCCACTTGCGAGAGGGAATAGTGATTTTGCTTGGTCAATAAGAAAACGAAATGAAAAAATTACACCTTGGAATTTTGAGGACGTTATTGACAAAGAATCTTCGGCAGAGGCTTTCATTAATCGAATGACTAGTTTTGATTTGTATTTGCCAGAAGAGAAGGTACTTCCAAAGCATAGTCTCTTATACGAAACCTTTACTGTATATAATGAATTAACAAAAGTTAGATTTATTGCCGAAGGTATGAGTGATTATCAATTTTTAGATAGTAAGCAGAAGAAAGATATTGTCCGACTTTATTTTAAAGGTAAAAGGAAAGTTAAAGTTACTGATAAGGATATTATTGAATATTTACATGCAATTGATGGATATGATGGAATTGAATTAAAAGGCATAGAGAAACAGTTTAATTCTAGTTTATCTACTTATCACGATCTTTTAAATATTATTAATGATAAAGAGTTTTTGGATGATAGTTCAAATGAAGCGATTATCGAAGAAATTATCCATACTTTGACAATTTTTGAAGATAGAGAGATGATAAAACAACGTCTTTCAAAATTTGAGAATATATTTGATAAATCCGTTTTGAAAAAGTTATCTCGTAGACATTACACTGGCTGGGGTAAGTTATCTGCTAAGCTTATTAATGGTATTCGAGATGAAAAATCTGGTAATACTATTCTTGATTACTTAATTGATGATGGTATTTCTAATCGTAATTTCATGCAACTTATTCACGATGATGCTCTTTCTTTTAAAAAGAAGATACAGAAAGCACAAATTATTGGTGACAAAGATAAAGATAATATTAAAGAGGTCGTTAAGTCTTTGCCAGGTAGTCCTGCGATTAAAAAAGGTATTTTACAAAGCATAAAAATTGTAGATGAATTGGTCAAAGTAATGGGAAGAAAACCCGAGTCAATTGTTGTTGAGATGGCTCGTGAAAATCAATATACCAATCAAGGTAAGTCTAATTCCCAACAACGCTTGAAACGTTTAGAAGAATCTCTCGAAGAGTTAGGTAGTAAGATACTTAAGGAAAATATTCCTGCAAAACTTTCTAAAATAGACAATAATTCACTTCAAAATGATCGACTTTACTTGTACTATCTTCAAAATGGAAAAGATATGTATACCGGAGATGATTTAGATATTGATAGATTAAGTAATTATGATATTGATCATATTATTCCTCAAGCTTTTTTGAAAGATAATTCTATTGACAATAAAGTACTTGTTTCATCTGCTAGTAACCGTGGTAAATCAGATGATGTTCCAAGTTTAGAGGTTGTCAAAAAAAGAAAGACACTTTGGTATCAATTATTGAAATCAAAATTAATTTCTCAACGAAAATTTGATAATCTGACAAAAGCTGAACGGGGAGGATTGTCACCTGAGGACAAAGCTGGTTTTATTCAACGCCAGTTGGTTGAAACACGTCAAATAACAAAACATGTAGCTCGTTTACTTGATGAGAAATTTAATAATAAAAAAGATGAAAATAATAGAGCGGTACGAACAGTAAAAATTATTACCTTGAAATCTACCTTAGTTTCTCAATTTCGTAAGGATTTTGAACTTTATAAAGTTCGTGAAATCAATGATTTTCATCATGCTCATGATGCCTACTTGAATGCCGTTGTAGCAAGTGCTTTACTTAAGAAATACCCTAAACTAGAGCCAGAATTTGTGTACGGTGATTATCCAAAATACAATAGTTTTAGAGAAAGAAAGTCCGCTACAGAAAAGGTATATTTCTATTCAAATATCATGAATATCTTTAAAAAATCTATTTCTTTAGCTGATGGTAGAGTTATTGAAAGACCACTTATTGAGGTAAATGAGGAGACCGGCGAATCCGTTTGGAATAAAGAATCTGATTTAGCAACTGTAAGGAGAGTACTTTCTTATCCGCAAGTAAATGTTGTGAAGAAAGTTGAAGTACAGTCAGGAGGATTTTCTAAAGAGTTGGTACAGCCACATGGTAATTCTGACAAGTTAATTCCTAGAAAAACGAAGAAAATGATTTGGGATACAAAAAAATATGGTGGATTTGATAGTCCTATTGTTGCTTATTCTGTATTGGTTATGGCAGAAAGAGAGAAAGGAAAGTCTAAGAAGTTAAAACCAGTTAAGGAGTTAGTTCGTATAACTATTATGGAAAAAGAGTCTTTCAAAGAGAACACAATAGATTTTCTTGAAAGAAGAGGACTTCGAAATATCCAAGATGAAAACATCATACTGTTACCTAAGTTCAGTCTATTTGAATTAGAGAATGGAAGACGTAGATTATTAGCAAGTGCTAAAGAGCTACAAAAGGGTAATGAGTTTATTCTGCCTAACAAATTGGTTAAACTACTTTATCATGCAAAAAATATCCATAATACTCTAGAACCAGAACATCTAGAATATGTAGAAAGTCATCGGGCAGATTTTGGGAAAATCCTTGATGTTGTATCAGTTTTTTCTGAAAAATATATTTTGGCAGAAGCAAAATTGGAAAAGATAAAAGAAATCTATCGTAAAAATATGAATACTGAAATTCATGAAATGGCAACTGCCTTTATCAATTTGTTGACATTTACTTCGATTGGGGCACCAGCCACTTTTAAATTCTTTGGACATAATATTGAAAGAAAACGATATTCATCTGTTGCTGAAATTCTAAATGCCACACTTATTCACCAATCTGTTACAGGCCTCTATGAAACACGAATAGACCTTGGCAAACTAGGAGAGGATTAATGGCGGGTTGGAGAACAGTAGTCGTAAACACACATTCTAAACTGTCATATAAGAATAATCACCTTATTTTTAGAAACTCATATAAAACTGAGATGATTCATCTTTCTGAGATTGATATACTTTTATTGGAAACTACTGATATTGTACTAACCACTATGTTAGTAAAGAGATTAGTAGATGAAAATATTCTTGTTGTTTTCTGTGACGATAAACGATTGCCGACAGCTTTTCTTACACCGTATTATGCACGTCATGATTCTAGTCTACAAATAGCTAGACAAATTTCTTGGAAAGAAGATGTTAAATGTGAAGTATGGACGGCTATTATTGCACAAAAGATATTGAATCAGTCCTACTATTTGGGAGAATGTTCCTTCTTTGAGAAATCTCAATCAATTATGGAGTTATATCATGGTTTAGAACAGTTTGATCCTAGTAATCGTGAGGGTCACTCTGCCAGAATTTATTTTAATACACTTTTCGGTAATGACTTTACTAGGGAAAGTGATAATGATATCAATGCAGCGCTAGATTATGGTTATACTTTATTATTGAGTATGTTTGCACGTGAGGTTGTCGTCTGTGGCTGTATGACACAAATTGGTTTAAAGCATGCTAATCAGTTTAATCAATTTAACCTTGCTAGTGATATTATGGAGCCATTTAGACCAATTATAGATAGAATTGTTTATCAAAATCGACATAATAATTTCGTCAAAATCAAAAAAGAACTTTTTTCGATCTTTTTAGAAACCTATCTCTATAATGGAAAAGAGATGTATTTATCAAACATTGTTAGTGATTATACAAAAAAAGTTATAAAAGCGTTAAATCAGTTAGGTGAGGAAATTCCTGAATTTAGAATATGAGTTATAGATATATGCGAATGATATTAATGTTTGATATGCCAACAGATACTGCTGAAGAGAGGAAAGCGTATCGTAAGTTTAGAAAGTTTCTTTTAAGTGAAGGTTTTATTATGCACCAGTATTCGGTTTATAGTAAACTTTTGTTAAATAATACTGCAAATACAGCAATGATTGGACGACTTAAGGCTAATAATCCTAAAAAAGGAAATATAACAATACTAACAGTTACTGAAAAGCAATTTGCCCGTATGATTTATTTGTACGGAGATAAAAACACAAGTATTGCCAACTCAGACGAAAGATTAGTATTTTTAGGAGAAAACTATTGTGATGAACATTAATTTTTCGCTTTTAGATGAGCCTTTGGAGATTAACCAGGGAACAGTTCTCGTAATTGAGGATGTGAGTGTGTTTGCTCAATTAGTCAGGGAATTCTATCAGTATGATGAACAATCGAATTTAACGATATTTGATAGTAAAATAAGGAGTTTAAAGTCCTCTGACTTACTTTTAATAACAGATATTTTAGGTTACGATATTAATACTTCTCAGATATTAAAGTTGCTTTACATAGATATAGTAAGCCAGTTGAATGACAAACCAGAAGTTAGATCGGAAATAGATTCTTTGGTATCATTGATTACTGATATTATCTTGGCAGAGTGTTTAGAAAATGAACTAGATATAGAGCATGATGAGATTACACTTTTAGAACTAATAAAAGCGTTAGGTATCAGAATCGAAACTAAGTCTTGTACGGTTTTTGAAAAAATATTTGAGATCCTACAGATTTTCAAATATTTGGCTAAAAAGAGAATTTTAGTATTCGTCAATAGCTTGTCATATTTTTCTAATGATGAAATTTATCAAATTTTGGAATATATAAAGTTATTACAAGCTGATGTATTATTTTTGGAACCTAGAAAGATTAAAGGTATTCAGCAATTTATTTTGGATAAGGATTACATTTTGATACCTTACAATAACTAGTAATTTGGTAATAAGTATAGATAGTCTTGAGTTATTTCAAGACTATCTTTTAGTATTTTGTAGTTTCTGTATGAAGTTGAGTGGAAGAATCATTTTGTTAGAGAGTAGATTATAAGCTCTCTGATAGGTGAGAAGGTAAGTTGATTGGAATAAGATTTCTAAAAAAATTTTCGATATAGCGACAGTTTTATTTGTTAAAAACGTTGTTATATAAGGCTTTTTAAGGTATAATAAACATAAAAATGGAATCATTTTGAAGCTGAAGTCATGCTGAGATGAATAGCGCGATTACGAAATCTGTAGAGAAAAATGACCTACGAGGTTTTAGAGCTGTGTTGTTTCGAATGGTTCCAAAACGTGAGCAATACCCGCTCACTTTAAAAATTGGTTTTAGAGCTGTGTTGTTTCGAATGGTTCCAAAACCGGTCAACGGTTGCAGGTTATCCACAATCTGTTTTAGAGCTGTGTTGTTTCGAATGGTTCCAAAACTGGTTGAATGGTGGAATAATCCAAATAAGGGTTTTAGAGCTGTGTTGTTTCGAATGGTTCCAAAACGTACCCGTCTAATGTCTTTCTTACGCTCTAGTTTTAGAGCTGTGTTGTTTCGAATGGTTCCAAAACTGATTTAACTTCAATCATTGGAACAGTTAAGTTTTAGAGCTATGTTGTTTCGAATGGTTCCAAAACCACAATCACAGTTAAAAAGTCTAATAACCTGTTTTAGAGCTGTGTTGTTTCGAATGGTTCCAAAACTGATTTAACTTCAATCATTGGAACAGTTAAGTTTTAGAGCTGTGTTGTTTCGAATGGTTCCAAAACTTCAACTTCCGATTCTAATCGTGAGTATATGTTTTAGAGCTGTGTTGTTTCGAATGGTTCCAAAACATAATAAACGTAATTATCAAAGTCTTCTGTGTTTTAGAGCTGTGTTGTTTCGAATGGTTCCAAAACAATGGAAGTGTTTCGCGTGTGATAGAGGCGGTTTTAGAGCTGTGTTGTTTCGAATGGTTCCAAAACTTTGCGTGGTTCGATTTAGACAACGTACCAGTTTTAGAGCTGTGTTGTTTCGAATGGTTCCAAAACGATTCTACTTATATTATTGTGGATATTAATGTTTTAGAGCTGTGTTGTTTCGAATGGTTCCAAAACCAGCTCACATACAGTGTATGGCTTGCTGTTGTTTTAGAGCTGTGTTGTTTCGAATGGTTCCAAAACATCCGCAAAATAATGTAAACATTGAGTGGCGTTTTAGAGCTGTGTTGTTTCGAATGGTTCCAAAACAATAAGGAGAAATTATTATATGGCAATTGTGTTTTAGAGCTGTGTTGTTTCGAATGGTTCCAAAACAAAAACAAATTCCACTTATAATATGATTATGTTTTAGAGCTGTGTTGTTTCGAATGGTTCCAAAACCCTGTTGGTGATTTGACATCACGCTCCATGGTTTTAGAGCTGTGTTGTTTCGAATGGTTCCAAAACATTGAAAAACGAAGACCCAACAAATCAAGTGTTTTAGAGCTGTGTTGTTTCGAATGGTTCCAAAACTTAGAGTCTACCCAGTTAACCATATCAACTGTTTTAGAGCTGTGTTGTTTCGAATGGTTCCAAAACATACTTTTGAAATAATCTATCTCACTAAATGTTTTAGAGCTGTGTTGTTTCGAATGGTTCTAACCACCCTTTGTAACGATTTTCATTTGACTTATCCTCAAACACATCCTATCATAGAGGAGTCTAGTATTGAAATGGGGGAAGAGACTTGTTATACGAATATCCAGCGATTTTCACATGATTGGGAAGGTTATCAAATTAGTTTTCCTGACTTTGGTCGTGGCATTAGGGCAGATTCTTTGCCTCTTACCATGACGAAAGCGTCTGTGTTTTTATCACATATTATTAAAGGGTATGGAGATAAGCCTTTACCTGAGCCGACTGCGGTTAGCAGTATTCCTAATGAGGAAGAACTCGTTGTTTTGATTCAAACAGAGCTTGATTAAGACTAAAAACTCTCGGAAGATTAATTCCCGAGAGTTTTAGGTTTTATTGGCCAAATAGACGCCCAGGACGACTAAAATGCCTGCAAAAATTTGTAAATGCGAGAAGGGCTCTCCTAAGACGACAACAGAAGCTAGAATTGAGATAATGGTCGAAATTCCAATAAAGGAAGCTGTTCGGTTAACTCCGATATTTGCGATGGCAAAATTTGATAGCAGATAGCCCAGAATACTGCATCCCAAGCCTTGATAAAGGATGGTGATAGTGAATTTTGGATTGCTCACAGGGAGAAGCAAGAGCTCTTTCAAATTGCCTGCTAGAAAGCCTTGGCTGAGTGCGAAGAGTCCAAATGTCAGGCAACCACTGGCAAGCATAAAATAGGTAATCTCAAGGCTACTAAATTGACTGGCTCTTTCGACATCAACGCAATACAGGGCGTAGGAGACAACTGCTAGACCCAGAATCAAGTAGCCCACAAGGGAGAAGTGGGCAGAACCGCCAGCAGCAAAGACAGCCATGATAATACCGATGAGGGTTGTGATGACACCGACCACCTGCCAACGGCTGGGCCATTCTTTTAAAATAAGGCTTGACATGATAAGGGCAACAACTGGTATGCAGGCAAGAAAGGCTCCACTTTCAGAAGCTGTCATCATACGAATACCAATGGTTTCACAAATAAAATAGATTATCGGATTGAGGATGACAATACGTGTCAGGGGTTTAAGATTTCTACCATTAATGTTTATGCGACGTCGACTGATGAAAAAATAGAGGTTGATAAAAAGGAAGGCCGTGACAAAGCGCCAAGAGATTAAAGCCAGGTCACTGACCTGTGCTGTAATAGATTTGGTAAAGATAAAACTGAGACCAAAGAGAATCTCACAGGTCGCTGCAGCCAAACATCCCAAGATGACTTTATTTTTCATTGTCTCACCTCCTGAATTTAGATTTCTACATCTATTATAGCACTTTCAGGAAGCATTTACATCAATCTAAATCTAAAAAATAGACTAGCAGAAGAGCTAGCCTTTTTTATCTTTTTTAGTTGCCGATTGAGACAGTTCCGTCTAATCCAACTTTGACATTTGTACCGTCTTGGCTATTAACTTCGACTGAACCACCTTGACCAACTGTTGCGCTGTTACCTTCGCTATCGTTGGCTTCGGCAGTATTATTGCCGTTTGTTTTTGCTGAGTTACCGTTTCCGTCGCTGACTTCAGTTGATCCATCTTTGTTGACTTTTACTGAAGCACTTGAATCAGTTGAAGAAGATTTTTTGGTCACCTTACTTGATGATGGTGCTGAAGATGACGAGTCGGTTTTGTCTTTAGATTTGCCACATACTGCTAAGATCAACAAGGCAAGAACTGAGACAGAGGCTAAAGTTAATTTAGAGAATGTTTTCATAATACTCTCCCTTTTTTCTTAGTAAATTCATTTTAAATGAAAACTAAAATTTCAAAGGCGCTTCCAGTCTTTTTTACTTAACTGTAATCCCTTGGTAATATCAGTGTTGTACAAGGCTAATCTATTGGAAAATAAGAGCTAAAAAACCCTACGCTTTCTGTTTTTTTGATAGATATTTAAAATCGTTCAGCTCGGTCCTTAGGCCTCTCTTTGTTATAATAATAAAAACAGATTGAGATGATATGATGTATCAAATAACAATTAAAGGCGACAAACGATTCCATTCGCTTTCAGAGGGTTATGGAGCCCCTGTGGAACTTTTTGGCTATACAGAAGATGGGGAAACACCTGTGAGCTTGGTGAACATTACCTTGGCTTCTTGTGTGACCATGTTTCTACAGAGCTATTTTGCAAAGTATCAGGGAATCGAGGAGCTTGCTATTCAGGTTGATTCCAACTATGAAGAAGGGCGTTTCACACTTGTAATTCATTTACCTAAGGATATGATTTTGGAAAATGAGCAAGAACTCTTGGCTTCTGTGGATAATTTTTGTCGAGTGAAGAAGCTTTTTCGTGAAGATATTAAGATTGATATTAGCTTAGCTAAATTAGCTTATTATCCTTTATGAACTTCGTGTTATACTAGTAGATAAAGACGTGTCATTTAACTAGGTGTGGAATGAGCAATGATAGGAGGGCTTGCTATGGAAGACAAACTACATGAAATCCGTGTGTTTGAGAATTTTCAAGAAGAACTATTTGAAACGGGACATGTTATCGTGACAACTAAGGTAGTCGAGAAGTCCCTGAATTATTTTGGTAATGCTCACGGGGGTGTTTGTTTACGCTTTTTGATTAGGTCGCAGGGTTCGTGGCCATTTCAACAGGTGACTATGCGGTGACGCTTCAGTCTAATATCAATTATCTCAAGGCAGGGCATTTGTCTGACCAACTCAAGATTGAAGGATTGTGTGTTCGTAATGGTAAGACGACTAAGGTGGTGGAAGTTGTCATTACTAATCAGGAAGAGAAATTCTTACAAGGGCTACATTTACCATGTATGTGACAGGCTCGGTCGAGGAATAGAAAAGGAGCGTTTATGTCAGATTTTCAAACCATGGATGACTTTGCGGTCTTTGTTAATGACTACCTGACACCAGACCAATTGAGCGTTCAAGCCTATTCTTATGCGTCAGATCAGCAGGAACTCTCTCTTCTTGTGACCATTGATGATTATAAGATGATGTGTCGTTGGCATGCCGTCTGGACTTTTTCAGGGTTACACCAGGCCTTCTTTCAGTCTGTAATGGACTCGGATAACAGCTTTTCTATTGATAGTGATAGCTTGGCTATGAAGGTGCGTTTAAGGGATCAAGAGCTCTTGTTTCAAGCAAAGGGGCTTGAAATGGTGGTTGTTGATTTGCCTGATCCCCTTTTTCGATTAGCTGATGTGTCTTTTAACGAAGGAGGAAAGCACTTTACCTACCTTTGTGAAGATCACAGTGTTGCAGCAGAAGATTGGGTCTTGGTTCCTATAGGTTCTGGTAATGCTGAAAAAGAAGCATTTGTGGAAAAGATTTCCTATGTTCTAGCAGATGAGGTTCCAGTCGAGCTTACGAAACTGAAAAAGGTGATTCAAAAGTTGGATTTAGTAACCGTTCGTTATGATGTGAAGGTTGTTCGAAAGGGATTTATGAGTTTTTCAGGGATGGCTTTTGAAGGTGAGGAGCTAGGTGAGCCAACAGACTTCCTTTGGGTACCATTTTTGGCAGAGCAAGATGATTTGGCTGTTCCTACCTATGGTATTCGGATCAATGATGGCAGTCGCAAGACTTATGTAACGGCCTTGGCTGGTGAGGATGATAGTATGGAAATGATTGCTCTTGCACCAGCCACTTATGCGGTTTTTAAACTTAGAGGGCCTGCAACAGCAGCTGTTTGGGAGAGTTTTCATTATGCTAAGAACCATTTTGAAATGATTGATCAGCCAACTGTAGAGGTTTATCCACGAGGAAATCGTCAGGCTGAAGATTATGAAATGGAAGTTTGGGTTCCAATAAAGGAGGAAGTATAGATGCGTCTGGATAAGTTTTTGGTTGATTGTGGTCTTGGTAGTCGCAGTCAAGTCAAGACATTTCTCAAAAAGAAGCAAGTGACCGTAGATGGTAAGGTGGAGACGTCACCTAAGACTCAGATTGATGAGAATCAAGACCAGATTGCTTTTCAAGGTCAAGCATTGACACACGAGACCTTTGTTTACTATCTTTTAAATAAGCCTCAGGGTGTTATTTCAGCGACGGAGGATGCCCATCACAAGACAGTAATTGATTTACTGGATGATACAGCACGACATAAGCAGGTCTTTCCTGTTGGTCGTTTGGATATTGATACTCAAGGTCTCCTGCTTTTGACCAATAATGGCGATTTAGCTCACGCTATGCTATCTCCAAAGAAACATGTTGATAAGATTTATCAGGCTAAAGTTGATGGTATCATGGATCAGGAGGATATTCAGGCTTTTGAAAAAGGGATTGAACTCAAAGATCACACTTGCCAACCAGCTAAACTAGAGATTGTATCGGTAGATAGGGCTGCTGGGACTAGCCTGGTCCAGATTACCATTGCTGAGGGGAAATTCCATCAGGTTAAGCGTATGGTAGGTGCTTGTGGTAAGGAAGTGACAGAGTTACAACGTCTAAGTATGGGGCCTCTAAGCCTGCCAAATGATTTAGAACTTGGTGCTTGGCGGCGTTTGACCGAGGAGGAGTTGGAAGCTTTAATGGTTCTTGGAATTCCTTTGGCTTAAGCCAGTCTAAGAGTTGCGAAATGGGCAGATTTTTGTTACTATTATTGTGAATAATAGAAGAAAAAACGAGGTAAATTCAAGTGGCATTTGGAGATAACGGACCACGTAAGAAATCATTTTTTGAACGTCTAACAGTATTGGTCGTTTTGATTATGCTATTAGTAACAGTTGGGGCATTGATTTTCCAAGCAGTCGCAGCTGTCCTTTAAGACGCTATCAAGCGTTTTTTTGTGTATGTTGGAAATTCTTTCGTTTGTGATTGAATTTGTACATCGCATACAAATCAGAAAGAGAGAAATATAGATGAGTATGTTTTTAGATACAGCCAAGATTAGTGTCAAAGCTGGTCGTGGTGGTGACGGAATGGTTGCCTTCCGTCGTGAGAAATATGTACCCAATGGCGGTCCTTGGGGCGGAGACGGTGGTAAGGGTGGCTCAGTCATTTTCAAGGTTGACGAGGGCTTGCGTACCCTTATGGATTTCCGTTATAATCGTAAATTCAAGGCTAAGAATGGCGAAAAAGGGATGACCAAGGGAATGCACGGTCGAGGTGCGGAAGACCTAATCGTTAGCATCCCACCTGGTACAACGGTGCGTGATGCTGAGACGGGCAAGGTTATTACTGATATGGTTGAGGATGGCCAAGAGTTTGTCATTGCTCACGGTGGACGTGGTGGACGTGGAAATATCCGTTTTGCGACACCTCGTAACCCTGCTCCTGAAATCGCTGAAAATGGTGAACCGGGTGAAGAACGTGAACTTCAATTGGAATTGAAGATTTTGGCTGATGTTGGCTTGGTTGGTTTCCCATCTGTTGGTAAATCAACGATTCTCAGTGTAGTAACAGCAGCAAAACCAAAGATTGGTGCCTATCACTTTACGACAATTGTTCCTAACTTGGGAATGGTTCGTACCAAGTCAGGTGGGAGCTTTGCCATGGCTGACCTTCCAGGATTGATTGAAGGGGCTAGCCAGGGTGTTGGTTTGGGAACACAGTTCCTTCGCCACATCGAGCGTACACGTGTTATCCTTCATGTGATTGATATGTCAGCAAGTGAAGGACGTGATCCTTACGAGGATTATCTTCAAATTAACAAAGAGTTGGAAACTTACAACCTTCGTTTGATGGAACGCCCACAAATTATTGTGGCTAATAAGATGGACATGCCTGAGGCTGAGGAAAACTTGAAAGAGTTTAAGGAAAAATTGGCTGCTAACTATGATGAATTTGATAAGTTGCCACAAATATTCCCAATTTCAAGTTTGGCTCACCAAGGTTTGGAAAATCTCTTGGAGGCTACTGCAGAATTGCTTGATGAGACTGATGAATTCTTGCTTTATAGCGAAGACGATATGGAACAAGAAGAAGTGTACTACGGCTTTAACGAGGATGAACGTCCATTTGAAATTAGCCGTGACGACGATGCTTCATGGGTACTTTCTGGTGAGAAACTTGAAAAACTCTTTGTCATGACTAACATGGAACGTGACGAATCTATCATGAAATTTGCACGTCAATTGCGTGGTATGGGAGTTGATGAAGCGCTTCGTGAACGTGGTGCTAAGGATGGCGACATTGTTCGTATAGGTAACTTCGAGTTTGAGTTTGTGGATTGACGTTGAAAGACTCTCTAAGTGCTGAAGCACTTGATAGTCTATGTCAGTTTCGTGATTAATCTGAACAAGATGTATTCTGAAATCAAAAAAAATATTGAAATAAGAGGTTTACAATGGGAAATAAACCGATATCCTTCAGGGATAAAGATGGAAATTTTGTTTCTGCGGCCGATGTTTGGAATCCAAAGAAACTTGAAGAACTCTTTACGCGCTTAAATCCTAACCGAAAACTCCGTTTTGAGCGTGAACGCTTGGCAGAGGAAGAAGCAGCAAAACACCCTGAATTAAATGAAGAAACAGAGCAGGTCTAGCACCTGCTCTGTTTTTCTTATCCCAAATGGTAAGCAAAAACAGCTACTCTAGCAAGAGTAACTGTTTTAATGATTAGGCGTTTAGAACCTTGTCCAAGAATTCTTTCAAACGTGGGTGTTTTGGGTTATCGAAGATTTGATCTGGAGTACCATCTTCGAGGAACTCACCGTCCGCAGTAAAGATTACTCGGTTGGCAACTTGACGGGCAAATCCCATTTCGTGAGTAACGATAATCATGGTCATACCTTGCTCTGCCAATTCTTTCATAACGTTAAGAACGTCTCCAACCATTTCAGGGTCAAGGGCAGAAGTAGGTTCGTCAAAGAGCATGATATCAGGATTCATTGCCAAACCACGTGCAATTGCCACACGTTGTTTTTGTCCACCGGACAAGCTATCTGGTGTTGCATCGGCCTTTTCAGCAAGTCCAACACGATCAAGAAGATCCATAGCTAATTTATCAGCTTCTTCCTTTTTCATACGTCCAAGTTCAACGGGTGCAAATGTCACGTTTTCAAGGACTGTCATGTGTGGGAAGAGGTTGAAATGTTGGAAGACCATCCCGATATTTTCGCGGGCTTTGTCAAGGTCTGTCTTAGGATCTGATAATTCATAGCCATCAACGACTACTTTACCAGATGTCACTGTTTCAAGTAGGTTAAGGGTACGAAGGAAGGTTGATTTACCTGAACCTGAAGGACCGATGATACATACAACGTCACCCTCGTAGAATTTGGCGTCAATGCCTTTAAGGACTTCATTGTCGCCGTATGATTTGTGCAAGTCCTGCACATCAATTTTTAATTCAGCCATTATTTAAGTCTCTTTTCTAGTCGTTTAGCCAATTTCGTCAAGCATGTGATGATGACCAAGTAAATGATGGCCAAAATTGCATACATACGGAATGATTGGTAGTTACGAGCAATAATGATTTTACCAGTTTGGAAGAGTTCAACCAAACCGATAGCTGATACGATAGTTGTATCTTTCAATGAGATAACAAATTGGTTGATGAAGTTTGGCAACATCAAGCGAACTGCTTGTGGCAAGATAACCTTACGCATTGTTGTATTGTAAGGGACCCCCAAGCTTCGGCTAGCTTCCATCTGACCAATAGGAACAGCTTCGATACCACCACGTACAATTTCGGCAATGTAAGCACCACCGTTAAGTGAGAGGGCAATTGTCGCCGCCACAAAGTCATTGATTGGTGACTGGTGACCAGTGATGTTTTCAATCAAGTTAGGAATACCCCAGTAGATGAAGGCTGCAACGATCATCAATGGGATACCACGAACCACATCAACAAAGACTTGTGAAATCACACGAAGTGTCTTATTTGGTGCAACTGCCATCATACCGAAGATAACACCGATAATCATGGCGATAGCAAATGAAAGAAGGGTCAATCCAAGGGTAATTCCAAGACCTTGGAGGAGTTGTTTGTAGTTGTTTTTAATCAAGCCTACGATAGTTGTTTCATCGGTAACTTTTTTTGAGCTTCCTTCTTTTGATTTGTTGCTATCAAGGTACTTATTGATAATCTGATCGTAAGTACCATTTTTAACGATAGCAGCCAAACCATTGTTGAACATCTCAATCAACTCAGGGTTAGTGCCTTTTTTAACAGCAAATCCGACTTCACCAGTGGCAATACCTTCGATTGGTGTTGTAAAGTTACGCCCTTGTTGGATAGCGTACAGAAGAACGGCTTCATCATCCATAAGAGCATCGATTGAACCAGAGTTCAAGCTGTCATACATAGTAGAAGCTTCATCGTAAGCACGAACAGTAAAGCCATATTCACCAGCATGGTCTTCCAACCATGAGTAAGATGACGTACCATTTTTAGCTCCCACAGTCTCACCTTTAAGAGCCTTGTAAGATTTAACCTTACTTCCTTTAGCTACAGCTAAACGAATATTTGAAGTGTAGTAAGGATCTGAGAAGTCAAAGATTTGTTTACGAGCATCAGTGATGGTCATACCAGCCAATACGGCATCAGCTTGGCTAGATTGTACAGCATTAAGTGATGCATCGAAACCAGGGTTTGTCAATTTGACATTGAAACCTTGGTTTTTAGCAATGGCATTGATGATATCGACATCGATACCTACATATTTACCTGAACCATTTTGGTATTCGAATGGAGCAAAAGATGAGTCCATTGAGATTGTGTAGGTTTCCTTAGCAGGAGTGGTTTTTGCGTTAGCATCACCAGTCAATTTAAGGTTTGTTGAAGGTTTTGATGAAGAAGATTTTTCTGAGTCACCCAACCATTTGTTCATGATTTTGTCGTAGGTGCCATCTTTCTTCATTTCCTTAAGGGCTTCGTTGAAGTCTTTGATAAGCTTTTCGTGTTTTCCGCCTTTTTTAACAGCGAAAGCGAAGCTACCGATAGATTCAGGCTTAATGTTGATAGCGTAGTCTTTTCCTTGACCAATAGCGTATTTAACAACTGGTGTGTCGTCCATAGCTGCGTCAACAGAACCAGAATCCAAGCTGTTGTTCATCAAGTCGCTAGTGTCAAAAGTTTTAACTGTGAAACCATATTTGCTAGCGTTTTTATCAAGCCAAGTTTGAGCAGCGGTACCGTTTTTAACACCGACTGTTTTACCCTTCAATTGTTTGTAGTCGCTGACTTTGTCGCTACTACGTGTGTAGATAACAATTGAAGTGTCGTAATAAGTGTCTGAGAAAGTGAAGACCTTCTTACGTGCGTCGGTAACAGTAGTACCGGCCATTAGGGCGTCTGCTTGGCCTGATTGAACAGCGTTAACGGCTGCATCGAAACCAGGGAAGGTTTGATTAACATCCCAATTTTTACGTTTGGCAACTTCGTTGATGATATCAATGTCAATACCCTTGTAGGACTGATCAGAATCTTTGAATTCAAATGGGGCATAGGCTGTGTCTGAAACGACTGAAATTGTTTCAGCAGATACCTTAGCTCCGAAAACAAAGAAAACTGACATGGCACTCAAGAAGAGTGTCAGAAGTTTTTTCTTCATTATAAATAGTCTCCTTTATAAAGTATCTTCCTATTCTATCAAAAAAAGGTCTTATTATCAAACTTCTAGGAGTTTGATGTTAGGAAACGTAACAAAGTTAGTTAGATATGAGAAGGGTTTTAGAAGAATTTGACAAGCTTGTGTCAATTAGTTACACTGTAATCAAATACATGTAAGATTTGTTACAGGAGCTAAAAAAATGAAGAAACGCATGCTTGAGAAATATACTAGCCTATATGATAAAGTCCCAAGTTGGCTTATGATTATGCTGTCCTGTTTTATTGCCTTTGGTTATGTACTTATAGGTGGATTTCTATCAGCTATTGTTGTGGGAATTCCAATGGCTATTGTTCTTTCGTTCTTAGTATTAAATGGCAACATTCAGTTCCAGGATATAAATACGATTTCCTATAAATTGTTTTCAACCTTGTATTTTCAGTTGGGAACCTTTGTCTTTACTGCCTTAGCTATCTTTTTCTGGGTTAAAGTTGTTGAAAAACGTCCCATTCGTACACTAGGATTTTTTAAGGGTCATACTTGGTTGAACTTGCTTAAGGGGTGGGGATTTGGGACTCTACTCTTGTTAGTTAGTTTCCTTGGGACTTATTTACTTGGAGGGTTAGAATTTGTAAAAGTGGACTTTTCTCAGAGAACCCTCCTATATATACTATCCTTAATACCTTTCTGGTTTATCCAAGGTGGAACCGAGGAACTGGTGACACGTGGTTGGTTGTTTCAGACGGTTACTAATAAATTGAACCTTTCTTGGGGAATTGCTATTTCAAGTTCTCTCTTTTCAATGCTCCACTTGGGAAATCAAGGAGTTACCGCCTTGTCTCTCATCAGTATTGTTCTAGTAGGGGTTCTCATGGCCCTTTACATGCTCAAGACAGATAATATCTGGGGGGTAGCGGCCCTTCACGGTGCTTGGAACTTTGCGCAAGGAAATCTAGTTGGCGTGTCAGTTAGTGGACAGAATGCAGGTGGCAGCTTATTGCACTTTCAGGCCAGATCAGGTGTACCTGATTGGTTGTCAGGTGGAGCCTTTGGCCTAGAAGGTAATATCGTCACCTGTCTCGTTCTCCTAGTTGGGATTATCATCCTTCGTCTACAATTGAAGAAAGAAAACTTTTAAGGCTGAGTTCAAAGACTCGGTCTTTTTACTTCTGTGTTAAAATAGAAGAAAGTTTGGAAAAGAGAAAGGGATGATAGTTAAGATTGATCGAGGTATGATTTGGGTACAGATTATCTATGGACTTATACTTCTTATCGCTTCCACCGGTTTATTCTGTTGTTTTCTTATAGATGATTATCGTTTTGGGAATTTTGTGGATAACTCTGTTTCCTTCCTCGTTTTACTAATATTTCTTCATGCTCTGACTAACTTAGTTGATGGTATTATGAGACTTAAAGGTCATAAAAAAATTTTGGAAATTAACAATGATACCTTTATTTATTATGGAAGATTATGTGGACGGGTCACCTTTGAGATTTCGCTGTCTGAGATTGACTTGGTTATGAAGGATTGGTCAACGCCAATGGATGATGTCAAACACTCATCAACTATATACTATATCCTAAAACGTATCTATGATTTCGGGAATATAAGATCTTGGGAAAGGAAGAGGTATAGAGTTTTAAACATTTTTTTCAAAGATAGTAAAACAGCCTTGAAATATGATAAAAAACTTGGTTATCAGACACGAAGAAAGCGCAAATATGTTGCTGAGACACGAATGATACATATTTCCATCAGTAGTGGAGAATTTTTCTCCGACCAAGAGATGAATGATTACATAATGAAAGGAAAAATCATGATAGATAGAAAAGAAGACAACCAATTTCATTTGGTTTCTAAATATGAACCTTCTGGGGACCAACCTCAGGCCATTGAAGCCTTGGTTGATAATATCGAAGGTGGGGAGAAGGCTCAAATCCTAAAGGGGGCGACAGGGACAGGTAAGACCTATACCATGAGTCAGGTCATCCAGCGCGTGAATAAACCAACCTTGGTTATCGCCCACAATAAAACCTTAGCAGGTCAGCTTTACGGAGAATTCAAGGAGTTTTTCCCAGACAATGCTGTGGAATACTTCGTTTCCTACTACGATTTCTATCAGCCAGAGGCCTATGTACCATCATCAGATACCTATATTGAAAAAGATAGCTCTGTAAACGATGAAATTGATAAGCTTCGTCACTCGGCAACATCAGCTCTCCTTGAGCGTAATGATGTTATTGTTGTAGCTTCTGTGTCTTGTATCTACGGTTTGGGTTCACCCAAAGAATATGCCGATTCAGCAGTCAGCCTTCGTCCAGGTCAAGAAATTTCTCGAGACAAGTTGCTAAATGACCTAGTTGATATCCAGTTTGAGCGAAACGATATTGATTTCCAACGTGGGAAATTCCGTGTCCGCGGTGATGTGGTCGAAATTTTTCCTGCCAGCCGTGATGAACACGCTTTTCGAGTGGAATTTTTCGGTGATGAGATTGAACGCATCTGTGAGATTGAGAGCTTGACAGGACGCAATCTCGGCGAGGTCGAGCACCTTGTTCTTTTCCCGGCGACTCACTTTATGACTAATGAAGAGCATATGGAAGAGGCCATCAAGAATATTATGGAAGAGATGGAAGCTCAAGTTAAACAATTTGAAGCTGAGGGTAAGCTCATCGAGGCTCAACGTATCCGCCAAAGGACAGAATACGATGTTGAAATGCTTCGTGAGATGGGCTACACAAATGGTGTTGAAAACTACTCACGACACATGGATGGTCGAAAAGAGGGCGAGCCACCGTTCACCTTGCTTGATTTCTTCCCAGAAGATTTCCTCATCATGATTGATGAAAGTCACATGACAATGGGTCAGATTAAGGGAATGTATAACGGGGACCAAGCTCGTAAGAAGATGTTGGTTGATTACGGTTTCCGTTTGCCATCGGCGCTTGATAACCGTCCACTTCGACGTGAAGAATTCGAGAGTCATGTGCATCAGATTGTATATGTTTCTGCTACTCCCGGCGACTATGAGATGGAACAGACCGAGACTGTGGTTGAGCAAATCATCCGTCCGACAGGGCTTCTTGATCCAGAAGTCGAAGTGCGTCCAACTATGGGTCAAATGGATGACCTCCTTGGTGAAATTAATGCCCGTACTGAAAAAGGCGAGCGTGTCTTTGTAACTACTTTGACTAAGAAGATGGCTGAAGACTTGACTGACTATCTCAAGGAAATGGGTGTCAAGGTCAAATACATGCACTCTGACATTAAGACTCTAGAGCGTACTGAGATTATCCGCGACCTACGTTTGGGTGTCTTTGATGTTCTTATCGGTATTAACCTTCTTCGTGAGGGAATTGACGTTCCTGAAGTTAGTCTGGTTGCTATTTTGGATGCTGATAAGGAAGGCTTCCTTCGTAATGAACGTGGACTTATCCAAACAATCGGACGTGCTGCCCGAAATAGCGAAGGGCATGTTATCATGTATGCGGATAAGATTACAGAGTCTATGCAGAAAGCCATGGATGAAACAGCTCGTCGTCGTGAAATCCAAATGGCTTATAATAAGGAGCACGGTATCACTCCGCAAACGATTAAGAAAGAAATTCGTGACCTTATTTCGATTACAAAGGCCAATGAAGCAGAAGTAGCAGAGGCTACTGTGGACTACAGTGCTATGAATAAGAAAGAACGCCAAGAAGCCATCAAGAAACTCCAAAAAGAAATGCACGAAGCAGTAGAACTGCTTGACTTTGAATTGGCTGCACAAATCCGTGACATGGTGTTAGAACTGAAGAGTATGGATTAGAAATACTGAGCCTTAGGTTAACACTTTAACAAGATGGGCTTTAGGAAAAGAGGCAACATTGAATTCAAGTTGGTTTAAGACAATCTGTCTTTTTATACCAGATTTGGGGATTTCCTTACTGGTTTATGTTTATTTCCCCACTTTGTATAGAAGTGGAATACTGTTTCCGTTTGAGTGTAACTTTCTTCTATGGCCCATCCTGTTTCTTGTCTATAAGCACCAGAGAAAAATGACGGCTTTCTTGTGTTTAAATTTGAACCTCTTTGTGTTTCTAACGCATGCTATAGAAGGTATAAAAATTGAAACAGGGGGAGAGTGGGAGAATTATACGCAAATTATTTTTGATTCCCTGTGGACGATAAGAAGAGAACTTGTTTGGTTACCAATGTCTGGTTATATATTCTTTATGTTTTTCTATGCTGCTATTTATCTGTATTTGCGACATCGAGAGTCGATTAAAAACTTATTGTTAAGATTTTAATTGACTGCTTTCTAGAAAGGAACTATATGTCACGTTCACAAGCAACTATTCTGACCAACATGTGTCTCATCGAAGATGGTCATGGAAATATTGTCATGCAAATCCGAGATCCCAAGCGTTATTCTTGGTCGGGAGCTGCCTTGCCAGGGGGTCATATCGAAGCACACGAGGGGCTAGTTGAGTCAGTTATTCGTGAAGTCAAGGAAGAAACTGGATTGACCATTAAAAATCCTAAATTGGTTGGTATGAAGCATTGGTACACAACAGATGACGAGCGTTATCTCGTTTTCCTCTATAGAACTTCAGACTTTGAAGGTGACATTCATTCGACAGAAGAGGGAGAAATTCGCTGGGTTGCCAGGGAGGATGTGCCTAAGATGGAGCTAGCCTATGACATGCTCAACCTCTTACGCGTGTTTGAAGAGGATCAGCTCTCTGAACTTTTCTATCGTGAGCGTCTCGAAAATGACTTTATCCGAGAATTTTGGTAAAAAATGAACTATTTATTCAAATGAATGAATAGTTTTTTTGTCTTTAAAAACAGACAGAAAGCTTAAATTAAACGATCTTTATATTTTGTAAAGATGATAAAATTAATAAAAATAAAAATTACAATCAATAAAAGTCCATTTTTTCATTGACAAATGCATAATAATGCATTATTATACTTACATAAGTTAATAAATATAGAAAAGAGATTTATTATGAAAACATGGAGAAAACTTTTGTTGGGATTTGCAGGGATCTTCGCTTTGACCGCTTTAGCGGCCTGTTCTTCGTCGAAGGACACTTTGGAAAAGGTACAAGATAAAGGGACATTGACAGTTGCTCTTAATCCTCACTTTGCTCCTTTTGAATTTAAGACAATACAAAATGGTAAGGATACGATTGTTGGGGCAGATGTCGAAATTGCTAAGGCTATCGCAGATGAGCTTGGCGTAAAAGTCAAATTCTCTGAAATGTCTTTTGATAATGTCTTAGCCAATGTTCAATCTGGTAAAGCAGACATCGCCATTTCCGGAATCTCAGCTACTAAAGAACGTCAGAAAACTTTTGATTTTTCAGATACCTACTATGAGTCTGAAACGGTTCTTGTTGTCAAAAAAGATGCGACAGGAACTTACAAAGAAACAGGTGATTTTGCTAAAAAATCAGTAGCTGTTCAAAAAGGTTCTATTCAAGAAAATATCACCAAAGCCAACTTATCAGATGCTAATATGGTTTCCTTGGCACAACCTGGCGAAGCTATCAATGAATTGAAGTCTGGTCAAGTTGAAGGAGTAGTTCTTGAAAAAGCCATTGCCAAAGGTTATGTAGACCAAAACAGTGACCTAGCTGTGTCAGATATTGCACTCAAGTCTGATTCAAAAGATGCCTATGCCGTAGCAATGCCTAAAGGAAGCGATAAGCTAAAAGCCAAGGTTAATAAGGTTATCGCTAAACTTAAAAAAGAAGGTAAAATTGACAGCTATGTTCAAGATGCCTACACTCTTTCACTTAAGAGTTCTAGCAAATAAGGAGTTATTATATGAAGAAATTTTGGTTTATCCTTACAGCCCTAGTCGCTACCTGCTTTCTAGTTGCCTGTAGCGGAAGTCAGGGAGTAAGTCCCAAAACGATTCAGGAAAAGAAGAAAATTGTCGTGGCGACAGAATCTGAATTCGCGCCTTTCGAGTTCAAATCGTTGGTTAACGGCAAAGATACGCTAGCTGGAGCAGACATCGAGTTGGCCAAAGCTATCGGTGAGAAACTCGGCGTAAAGGTTGAATTTTCCGTGATGTCTTTTGATAATGTTCTTGCTAACGTGCAAAGTGGTAAAGCGGATATCGCCATTGCAGGGATTTCGGTGACAGATGAACGTAAGAAGGTTTATGATTTTTCAGACAGCTACTATACGTCAGAGAATGTAGTGATTGTAAAAAAAGACAAGATAAATGACTATACAAGCACTGATAGTCTCGCAAAACAAACTGTCGGTACGCAAAAAGGGTCTGTTCAAGAAACCGTTGCTAAGAAACAAATTTCAAAGGCAAGTGTAGTATCACTGGCTTCAAATGGCGAAATGATTAATGAACTCAAGTCAGGACAGCTTCAAGCAGTTGTACTTGAGAAGGCCATTGCAGAAGGTTATATCGCTCAAAATGATGATTTAACCCTTCCCAACTTTAACCTCAAGTCAGATGGTTCAGATGCTTATGCAGTCGCAACACGTAAGGGGTCAGATGACTTGCTTAAAGAAATCAATACCGTCATCAAAGAGACTAAAGACTCTGGAAAATTTGACCAATGGTTAAAAGAAGCATCAACCTACAAACAAAGTAAGTAAATTTAAAACTTTCTTTTAGAAAACTCCCTAGTACCAGAAAAGAGTCAATTTCAGGTGCTTTCATCAATGGCGGAAAGTCTCGTTTGGTGCTCGCTTTACTCACTTAAGGGGAGTCGCAAAAATTCTTAAATCTAAATGGGGCAATGCCCCATTTTTTATTGAATTCTCTGCTAAAAACAGTTATTATCAAAGTAGGTAAGTCTGTTAAAATAGACAAATGACATCGTATAGAGTGCTTAAAAAAAGCAAGGAGAAACTATGAAGCTACCACGTTTTGGTGTTGAAGAATGGCTTAATGTCAATGAAAAATCTGCCATATATGATATCGCAGGAGTTTCAATTAAGGCCCTCACAATGGAAGAATTATTTGACTTGGCAGGCCTTGATAAGGAAGTCTTTTTCGCTCAACTACTAAAGAAAAAGATGGATTACGGCTGGATTGAAGGGTCACCAGAGTTCAAAACTCAAGTGGCTAGCTTATACAAGAACATGCCGGTTGATAATATCCTCCAAACCAATGGGGCAACGGGAGCGACGATGTTATCCCTTTACGCTCTTATTGAGCCTGAAGACCATGTCATCTCCATGTACCCCACCTATCAGCAGCTTTATGACATTCCTAAGTCACTAGGAGCAGATGTGGACCTATGGGAGATTGAGGAGGACAAGAACTGGTTGCCCGACTTAGACCAACTCCGTCGTCTGATTCGTCCTAATACCAAGATGATCTGTATTAACAACGCCAACAATCCTACTGGTGCCCTTATGGACGCTGCTTACCTTGAGGAGTTAGTGGCTATCGCTAAAGAAGTAGATGCCTATATCTTCTCAGATGAGATTTATCGTAGTTTTGACCAACCTGCACCTTCTATTGTGGATTTGTATGAAAAGGGCATTGCCGTCAACAGCCTTTCAAAGACCTACTCCATTCCCGGTATTCGTGTGGGCTGGGTAGCTTCTAACACCGAGGTTGCGGACATTCTGCGTGACTACCGTGACTACACGATGATTTGTGCGGGTGTCTTTGATGATATGGTAGCTACCCTTGTTTTGGAAAATAAAGAGACCATTTTGAAACGCAACCGTCAGATTTTAGAGGAAAACCTAGCCCTTATGGATGCCTGGATTGCTAAAGAACCTAAGGCGTCTTGGATTAGGCCTGCTAGTGTTTCCACCTCTTTCGTCAAATTAGATGTGAATCGTCCTATCGAAGATTTTGCCTCAGAGCTTCTTCAGGACTATGGTGTGCTTGTGGTTCCGGGTAACCGTTTTGACAAGGAGTCCCATGTCCGCATCGGTTATTGTTGTGATAAGGACGTCCTTGAAAAGGGCTTAGAAAAATTGTCGAAATTTCTTAATAAATATTGACAATGCTACTAATTTTAAGTAAAATAAACAAGAAAAAATTATATTTATACAGGAGTTTCTTATGAAAAAACTTTTCCTCGGAGCTATGGCTCTCTTTGCTGCTGTAACTTTGGTAGCATGTGGGTCAAAAAAAGACTCTTACGAATCTATTAAAGAAAATAAAAAACTTGTCGTAGCTATCAGTCCAGACTATGCACCATTTGAGTTCAAAACTTTGGTCGACGGTAAAGACCAAGTTGTCGGTTCAGACATCAAGTTGGCACAAGCTATCGCTGATGAACTTGGGGTTAAACTTGAAGTGACAACAATGAGCTTTGACAATGTCCTTTCTAGTCTTCAAGCTGGTAAGGCTGATATTGCCATCTCTGGTATCTCAGTGACTGATGAACGTAAGAAAACATTCGAGTTCTCAGATCCTTACTACGAAACACAAAATGCTATCATCGTTCGTAAAGATCAAGAATCTACCTACTCAAGCTTAGATGCTTTCAAGGGTAAAAAAGTAGCTGTTCAAAAAGGTACTATCGAAGAAGGACTTGCTAAGAAACAGTTGAAAGACTCAATAGTCGTATCACTTACAGCAATGGGTGAAGCTATTAACGAAGTTAAGTCTGGCCAAGTTGAAGCTGTTGACCTTGAAAAACCAGTAGCAGAAGGTTACGTGGCACAAAATCCAGATTTGGCTTTGGCAAGTGTTGCCCTCAAAGTTGATGATGGTGATGCTAAAGCAGTCGCTATGGCTAAAGGCAATGACAAATTGAAAGAAGCAGTAAACAAGGTTATCAAGAAATTGAAAGACAATGGTACTTACGATGAGTACATCAAGGATGCTTCTAAATATACCGCAGTTGAATAAAAGAGAGACTAGAGGATAATTCCTCTAGTTTTTTGTATGGCGAGGCCTTTGATAATGTCCCATAAGGCTAAAAAATAGCATTGACCCCAAATTTCAAGTTGAAATTAGCCACCCATAAGAAATTCACTCGGCGACTTGTAGTCCAAGCATTTTTT
>DOTL01000043.1 GCA_003521145.1 Streptococcus sp.
TAATGGTAGTTTTGGTTACTTTTCATTATAGTTCTTATGGGACTTTTTGTGTACACTCGAAAAGCTCTATAATCTCTACAGTAGTTTTACTCACTACAGAAATTATAGAGCCAATATATCCCCTGTCTATTTTTATGCTACTTTTGGGTTAGCTCAACTCAACCGCCTTTTAATCTCCCAACAACAATAATACCCAATCAAACAACCCAAAAAATTCAAGATAATATCACTAATGGCAAATGTGCCCAAATAAAAGATAAATTGAATGGTTTCAATTCCTAAAAGAGTGACCAAACTGACAATGACAAACTGTTTGAAATCAGTATTGATACAGTAAAGGCCACCTAAAGGAATGAAGTAGATAATATTTAGCACTGCCTCTTGAATCGTTCTGGTATCCGCTTTTATAAAGTCAAAAGGATTCAGTGATATCGCCTGAAAATCCGTTGTTTTAGTAAAAAGCACCACGAATAACAGTAATAAATACACACTGAAAGCAAGATAGAGATAAATAACTGAAAAATGTTTGAGGTGATACTGGATGCCAAACAACCAGATAATCAGCGTTAATAAGAGTATTAAAGTTAATGCGGCATAGTCAAAGTGGTTAATCAACCTAGTCAGGCTTTGATAGCGAGTGAGAACGGGCATAATCAGCCAAGTAATCGTCGCATAACTCAGGATAAATGTGACCAATAAACTAATGAGGTAGATCATATATTTTCGCAACTGTTTCTAACTCCTTTTCTTGATGAGATTAACCCTATTTTAACATATTTTAAAACTGTCATGTTTTTATGAATTTAAAATAAAGTTCAATAAATTTTTTAAAAATTTTGGAAAAAGGCGTATAATAAAATCATGAACGTATGACTCAGGCAAGATATCAAGGAGGATATCAGATGACATGGTTCTGTTGCGAAGTTTGAAAAAAAGATAGTTAGAACTGAACTAAATTCAAATAAATGGAATAAATCTTCTTAGGTCAATGTTCTTTTATATTTGAGTGTCCATAAAATGGTCATTTTCTGGACACTTTATATTTTCTACAATTTTCATCTATTTCTTTTATATTTAGTGTCCATTAACTCATAACCTAATCTATGTTCTGTTATATATATTATTTTAAGTTATGATACAATTAAATTAACAGAGTTGCTGAAATTTGAATATCGGATATGCACGAGTTTCAACTGGACTTCAAAATTTGCAGAAGAAATGAAGACTTGTTTCTTTAACTCAGGTTTTAAATTTAAGAATTTTAAAGTATTAGATAATAGAAATGCAAAAGAAAAAAGTGAGTTAATAAGCGAAGCAGAAGTTGTCATACTTACAGGAGGACATGTTCCAACACAAAATATATTTTTTAACAAATTAATTTAAAGAATGAGTTAAAAACTTCAAATAAGATTATTATCGGTTTTAGTGCAGGTTCAATGAATTGCTCGGAAGAAGTTTATGCTCAACCAGAACTACAAGGAGAATCTTTAGACCCAAACTACAAGAGATTTTTAAAAGGTTTGGGAATAACAAAATCACAGATTTTGCCTCATTATAATTTAATCAAAAGCGAATATCTAGATGGTAAGAGACGTTTGGAAGAAATCACTTATCCAGATAGTTTTGGCAGAGCATTTATTACATTAAATGATGGATGTTATTTATATGGTGATGGTCAATATGAAATAGTTTATGGAGAAAGTTTCATTATTTCTGATGAACAATTAGAAAATGTGATGAAAAATGTTCAAGCGACAGCAAAAGAATTAATTGAAAAAATTGATATTGAATTAGAAAAATATGTTGCTCCTATGCCGAAAAAATCAATGACAATGAAAGAAAGAATTGATAAAGCAAAAACAAAGTTATCTGAAAAAAACCACAAGAAACTGAACTAAAAAATGATAAACTTTCAAACAATAAAATCAAAGGATAAAATGAATTATGATTAACTATCAAGGCGAAGATTTTACAGAAACTGAATTTTATGGACGTGAAATTTTAGAAGCAATTTGAACTGGTCTCAGTTTATAATCCAGTAGAAGAAGAGTATATTTATGGAGGTGAAGAATGACACGATTCTATTTAATGCGACATGGGCAAACACTTTTTAATACACTCAATCGGATTCAAGGTTGGTGTGATTCCCCTTTGACTGAAAAAGGTCAGGACCAAGCTCGGCAGGTGCGTGCTTATTTTGAAAAACATGATATGACTTTTGATCAGTATTACTGCACGACTACTGAAAGGGCTTCTGATACCATTGAACTGGCCACTGGACAGACTGATTATCAACGTGTTAAGGGGCTTAAAGAAATGCACTTCGGTATTTTTGAGGGTCAACCGGAGTATCTTCATCCCAAGACATCTGTTGCGGGGCATTTTGGGGACCACTATGCCCAGTTTGGTGGGGAAAGTCAAGATCAGTTTGTAGAACGAGTGGTTGCGAGTGCTAAGGAAATCGTTGAAAGGCATCCTGAACAATCTATTTTGGCTGTTAGTCACGCAGGAGCTTTGATGACTTTTCTCCATGCTGTAGATCCGGAGCGTGCCTTTCAGTCTTGTCCAGGTAATTGCGCCATCTTAGTCTTTGATTACGATGGATCGAACTTTCACTTTGTCAAACTGATTGATCCTTTAACGGATCAAGAGTTCGTGGAGTTTTAGTGTCTTTCTATGATCAAAGATAGTAAGAAACCCTTTCTTAGTGTATAATGGAAGTGTATTTTAAATTTTGGAGTGCCTATGAAGTTTACAAAGAATCAGTTCATTTGGTTGGTTGTGCTGTTTTTCAGCTGTTTCTTGATATATACCTATTGGGAAACAGTTGTTTCGATTTGTAACAAGATATTTGTTGCCAGTCAGCCCTTCTTATTTGGAGCGGGAATTGCTTTTGTGGTCAATATCCTAATGTCTTTTTACGAAAAAATACTGATCAAGTTTATACCATTTGGTTTTATCACTAAAATTAAACGTCCCGTTTCCCTGCTCTTGGCTTTTGCAACTATCGGATTGATCTTTACTTGGGTAGTATTCACTGTCCTTCCTGATTTGATTGACAGTATCAATACCTTGATTAGTCAAGACCGCTCAGCTATTAATAATTTGATTAATTGGTTGCTTAAGAATAAATCTTTGCAGAAGATCATTCAAGACCTGGGTGGTGTGACACAGGTTAGAGAGCTAATCAATAGCTACAGCGCACAGTTGCTTCAACAAATTATGAATGGATTGACGAATTTCTTGACTTCTTTGACTAGCCTACCGTCAACTTTGATTAATCTTTTTATCAGTATTGTCTTTTCTTGCTATGTCTTGGTTGGGAAGGAGAAACTTGGTAGTCAGGTTAATCGCTTAGTCGATGTTTATTTGGGTCGTTATGGTAAGACTTTCCACTATGTGGTTGCAATTCTCAATAATCGTTTCCACAATTTCTTTGTCTATCAGTCGATTGAAGCCTGCATTTTGGGAACCTTATGTTATATTGGGATGCGTATCTTTAATTTTCCTTACGCTGCGACCATTTCTATTCTGATTGGCTTTTCAGCAATGATACCAGTTTTGGGTGCCTATATTGGTGTTACTATTGGTACCATTTTGATTATGACTCATTCCGTGACCTTGGCACTTTTATTTGTCGCCTACGTGGTTATTTTGCAACAGTTTGAAGGGAATCTCATCTATCCTTATGTAGTTGGTGGTTCTACCGGACTTCCAGTCGTTTGGGTTATCTTGGCTATTACCATAGGATCTGCCTTAGGGGGAATCCTGGGTATGCTGGTTTCCGTTCCAGTAGCCGCAACCCTTTATCAGATTGTTAAGGATAATGTGGTTACACGAGAAAAAGCCAAAGCAGTTACTTCTTTAGAAAATAGTGATTAATTCAACAGACTTCGGTCTGTTTTTTCGTGTTATAGTATCGGATTTCAATACTATAGTATAAGTGTAATCGATTTCTAAGTGTCATACTATGAGTAACTTGAACAATGAAAGTTGACAAAAGATGACTTATACATTTCTGAAATAATTTCTCTGGGGTGGAGCAACAGCTACCAACCAGTTCGAATGTGCTTATAACTTAGATGGCAAAGGCTTGTCTGTGCAAAATGTGACTCCCAAAGGTGGTGTCCCTTTTGAAGCCTTTGACTACTGAAGAAGCAACACCAGATAATCTAAAGCTTGAAGGTATAGATTTCTATCACCGCTATAAAGAGGATATTGCGCTATTTGCAGAGCTGGGCTTCAAGGTCTTTCGCATGTCAATTGCTTGGTCTCGTATTTTCCCGAACGGTGATGATGCTGAGCCAAATGAAGCAGGGTAGGCTTCTACAATAAAGTTTTTAACGAATTGGCTAAGTATAATATCGAACCTCTGGTCACCTTGTCTCACTATGAAATGCCACTAAACTTGGCACGTGAGTACAACGGATGGACTAATCGTAAAATAATTGGATTTTATGAGAATTATGTTCGTACAGTCTTTAAACGCTATAAAGATAAGGTCAAATATTGGTTGACCTTTAATGAAGTGAACTCTGTTCTACATGCACCGTTTATATTAGGTGGTATGGCAACTCCTATGGAAGGGCTATCTAAACAAGAACTCTACCAAGCTGTTCACCACGAGTTGGTCGGTTCAGCTTCAATAACTAAGATTGGCCATGAAATTAAGCCTGAGTTTAAAATCGGTTGTATGGTTCTTGCCATGCCTGCGTTACGGGATGACAGCTACTCCATTGGATCAGTTGGCAGTTCCTGAGTTTGAAAATCAAAACTATCTCTTCTCTGATATTCATGCATGTGGAAAATATCCGAACTATATTAAATATTACTTCATAGATAATGGTATTGAAATACAATTTTATCCTGGCGACGATGAAATCTTAAAGAATACCGTTAATTTTATTTCATTCTCTTATGCTATGTCTGAAGCAACAGCACACAACCCAGAAGACTATAGGGTTGGTAAAGGTAACATCTTAGGTGGTGTCGAAAATCCATACCTTGAGAAATCTGAATGGGGCTGGGCTATTGATCCAATTGGACTTCGTTTGGTTTTAAATGACTTTTATGATCGTTATCAATTGCCATTGTTTATTGTCGAAAATAGTCCTGATGGTCCGACAGTTGAGGATGATTATCGTATGATTGCCTTCAAAAACACTTGATTCAAGTTGCTGAAGTTCTTCAAGATGGAGTAGAACTTTGGGGCTACACGACTTGGGGACCAATTGATTTGGTTTCAGCCTCGACTGCAGAACTTAGTAAACGTTATGGTTTCATCTACGTTGATCGAAATGATGATGGTAGTGGTAGCTTGGCACGTTATAAGAAAAATTCATTTGCTTGGTATAAGTCTGTTACCTAAAGTAATGGTGCCGCCCTTTGTAAATAGAAAATTATGATGAATCCCGCACATACTTGCAACTAATCTTTAGTATTTCGATACAATGTTTATTAATAAAGATTCCAACTATTTGAATAAAGTTATAGTATTAGGATACTATAACTTTTAAGAGGATTAATTCACTATAACTTACACATTTTTTGAAAAAGTGGTAGAATAAAAGTGTGAAAAGGTTCTTATATTTTCTGAAGAAGTAGCTAGACTATTTCTTTGCTTTTCCTATTCAGATGGAG
Organism: Streptococcus sp.; assembly: GCA_003521145.1. Lineage (GTDB taxonomy): Bacteria > Bacillota > Bacilli > Lactobacillales > Streptococcaceae > Streptococcus. The sequence continues at coordinate 5,641 of DOTL01000043.1, forward strand.
GTAATATTCATGAATGATTTGAAAAAAGTTCTTTTAGCTGGTATTGGTTTGACTGCTATGACAGTAGATAAGACTGATAGTTTTGTCCAAGAATTGGTTGAAAAGGGCCGTTTGACTGTCGAAGAAGGTAAGGAATTAGAACAAGAGCTAAAACGTCAAAGTAAAGAAGGGTCTCAAGAATTTTTAGCTAAACTTGACGCCAAGAAAACTTCAGTTGAGTATGCGACTAAAGATGATGTGAGACGTCTTGAAGAAAAACTTGATGCTTTGCTCAGTCAGAATAAATAAAATGTAAGGGGACTAAAATGGCAAGTAAACGATTGAGACATGTGTTGAAGGTTTTCTCGTCAGTTGGTCTCCTTTCTTATCGTGAAAAACACCTTCCTCAAGACCAACAAACAACACCTGTCAAGCTCCGTCAAGCTTTCGAGCAATTGGGACCAAGTTTTGTTAAAATTGGGCAAATTCTATCGACACGCTCGGATCTTTTGTCAGAGGCCTATATCCGAGAATTATCAAAACTCCAAAGTAGTGTTCCTCCATTGAATAAAGAGGAGGTCATGACTGCCATTAGGCAAGAATTGCCAACCGATCTTTCTAAGGTTTTCGTCGATTTTTCTAAAGAGCCTCTGGCCTCTGGGTCTGTCGCTCAGACCCATCGAGCAAGGTTGTTATCTGGTCAGGAAGTGATTATAAAAATTCAGAGACCAGGTATTGATGATATCGTAAAGGAAGATATCCAGCTTCTTATTAAGCTTGCACGGTATATACCCAAGCATTTTATCTCCATGGTCGATGTTCAAGAGGTCTTGGAAAATCTGCGTGAAACCCTAATCAAGGAACTTGATTTCAGGAATGAAGCAGAGGCCATGAAACGTTTTAGGGCTAACAATAAGAGAGTGGTTTGTCTGGGTGTTCCAGAGGTTTATGATGAATTCACGACACCTCATCTCATAGTCGAAGAGTACATCAATGGGATTCCGCTTAATCATTATAGTCAACTGCTTGAAGCTGGTTATGACTTGGAAGATGTAGGCAAGAAGCTTATGCTGTCGTTTATCAAGCAAGTCTTCAAAGATGGTTATTTTCATGGCGATCCTCATCCTGGAAATCTGTTGGTACGTGATGGCAAGATTTATTTCATTGATTTTGGGATTATGGGTGAGTTGGAAGTGGGGATGCGTTCGTCCTTAAATGATATCCTATACAGTTTTACCGCACAAGATGTTGACGGCATGACCAAGGCAATCCTATCAATCACCCAGTTTGATAATGGTCTAAATAGTGCAGTTCTAAGTCAGGATGTGGAGCAGATGTTGGACCGTTATTCTGGTGTAGACATAGGAAGTTTGTCGATGACAGATTTGTTTGAAGATTTGCTGGCTGTTTTCCATAAGAATCATCTTAAAGCCTCTTCTCAAATCACTATTTTGGAGAAGGCTTCGCTTGAAATTGAAGGTATTTTTCGAGAATTTGCACCAAATATTGATTTTATGACCCTGGCCAAGGATTACTTCCTAGAGAATATGGGGCCGGATATGCTTAAGCAGGCCTTAAATAAAGAGACTATCTTGATTGAGCTCTTTTACCTGCTTCGCAATGGGAAAAATATTCCACGCCATCTTTATCAGCTTTTGGAGCAGATTTTAAACGGACGAATCGTGCTTAACCATGATTTTATTAACTTTTCTGGTAGGGTTAAAGTCTTTGAGAAAGTTTTAAATAACATGGTTTTAGCCTTGCTGACATTAGCATTTCTTCTGTCTGGTGCTCTTTTGTCCAATCAATCAGATTTTCAAAATCTTGCTTGGCTTTTTCTTGGACTTGGAACTGTCCTAGCTTTAGTTACTGTAGGTCGTATAATATTTAAGAAAAAAGGATAAGGTATGATTGAAACAACTAGGCCTGAGCTTGTGGCCTATCAAAAAGAGCGTTTAGCTAAATTTGTAAGTGAAAATCAAAAGTTAGACAAGGGCCAAATTGTTTTTGCGGGGGACTCCATCACGGAGTTTTTTGCATTGAAAAAGTACTTAGGTCGAGACTTTCCTTTGGTTAACCGCGGAGTTGCAGGAATAGACTCGGTTTGGCTTTTAGAACACCTTAAAGAGCAAATTTTAGATTTGGAACCCAGTAAATTGGTTATCTTGATTGGAATTAATGACATTGGACGAGGTTACCCCATTCAAGATGTTGTCAATCGTATTTCCGATATTATTATGACAATTCGACAAGAATCTCTATATACAGAAATCTATTTGCTAAGTATCTTTCCTGTCAGTGAAAGATTGGAACATGCCTCGAATGTTAAAATTCGAAACAATGCTACTGTAGGTGAACTTAATCAACAACATAAGTCCTACCTGGTGTGACTTATGTTGATTTGTTTGATTACCTTACAGATGCTCAAGGACAGTTAAATGCCAACTACACAACTGATGGTTTGCACTTGAATCCACAAGCTTATCAGGTCATAGCAGAACCAATTATAAAGGAGATTTTAGAATGAAGATAGGCTTAGTCCTCGAAGGCGGTGGTATGCGTGGCTTATACACAGCTGGAGTTTTAGACGCTTTTTTAGAAGCAGGGATTAAGGTGGATGGTGTTGTTTCGGTATCTGCTGGAGCGCTTTTCGGTGTCAATTATCTCTCTAACCAACCCAAAAGAGCTCTTCGCTATAACAAGCGATTCATGGGAGACCGTCGTTACATGAGTTTTTGGTCATGGTTGACAACCGGTAACTTCGTTAATAAGGAGTTCTCCTATTATAAGATTCCTATGGAGTTAGATGTTTTTGATCAGGACGCTTTTGCTGAGTCGGGTGTTCCCTTCTATGTGGTCGCTACAGATATTAAGACGGGAAAACCAGACTATATTAAGATTGATCATGTTTTTGAGCAGATGGAAGCCCTTCGTGCCAGTTCTGCCCTACCTCTGGTTTCTGAAATAGTCGAGTACAAGGGCAAACGCTACATGGATGGTGGTCTGGCTGATAGTCTTCCTATTGATTTCATGGAAAATATGGGATTTGACAAACTTATTGTAGTTTTGACACGTCCTAAGGGTTATCGAAAACATCCTTCTAAAACTAGCAAGCGCATCTACAAACTCTTTTACCGCAAGTATCCTGAATTTGTTGAGGTTGCTTCAAATCGACATATTCACTACAATAAGAGCATTGAGAAGATTGAGACTTTGGAAAAATCTGGAAAAGTCTATGCCATTCGTCCAGAGCATGCGCTTGAAGTTGGTAGATTGGAAAAGGACCCAGAAAAGTTCGAAGCCATTTATCAAGAAGGATTGAAACAAATGCGTAATGATATGACCAATCTCAAAATATTTCTTGGAGATAACTAAAAGCGTGCTTTTCTGAGCACGTTTTTCTTAGTTATTCATTTATCGTGCTTGACGACGTTCGTTGAATTTTTGATATCGCTTTTTTTCATTGTTGAAAATCAGGTAGATAACGTAAATTGGTAACAGTAGGAAGCAGAACAAAGCAAAATTTTTCATAGATGCTTTATGATTACTTGTCTGTTTATTCTTTTGATCAAAAGAATAAAGGAAGAAGCCAGCTTTAGTATCTTTGACTGAGGTTGGTTTGATATTAGGCGATACTGTTTTCAGGCCGTTATCAATGACGATTTGGTCATCTTTTACAGAGATTTTTGGTTCTTGGCCTTTTTTGACTGTGGCGTAGACATCATTTTCGACATTATATTTTTTACCAGCGATCTCTTGTTCACCTTTGCTAAGGACTTTCTTGTAAGAGAAATCTTTATACATTTTCTCAACCAGAGCATTACCAAAGGTATGGCGTGGCGGATTTCTTCACCAGTTTGATCTGACCAGTCCCCTGACCCCATGATAAGAGCAATCATTCGCTGATTGCTATGCTTGATGGTATCAATATAGTTGAAAGCGCCTTCTGGGCTAGACCCTGTCTTCGAGCCATCTACCCCCTTGAGACCATAATCAGCACCAGGAATTGAATAGTTGTAGGTTTCAAAAGTTTCTTCGTAAGGTGTTCCCTCTTTAACAGCTACAACAGGTTTGCTAGTGTATTTAAGAATATCAGGATACTTTTTGATAAAGTTATATGTCATGATGACAAAATCACGCGCAGTCGTTTGATTGCTCTGATTGTTATCATAACGTTGAGGGCTGTAGTAACCTTTGAAGGCTACCGCAGCTGCACCTGAGGCGTTAAACCATTTGGTATTGGTCATATACCTAATTCTTTGGAATTTTCATTCATCATGTCTAGCCATTTATCAGGATCATTATTGGTCAAGTAGTTGGCTAGCATCACAGTTGTAACGTTAGAGGATGGCACCGACGTCATGGTAATGAGCTCAGAAACTGCTTAGTCAACACCAGCAACAATCTTGTTGTTGGAGATTTCATAAATATCGGTAATAGCTTGGTCTGTAGGAGTAGGTGTAATAACAGTTTCTTCTGAAATTTCTCCTTTGGACATGGTTTCGAAGACCAAATACAGCGTCATAGCCTTAGACATAGAGGCTGGGTCACGAAATTTCATCAGCATTCTCCTCCCAGAGAACATCTCCGGTGGTTCCATCAATTAACAGAGTAGATTTAGGACGATAGGCCTCTGTTGCTTCAGTATGACCAGCAGCGCGTGTAATATCCATTAATTCATCTGCACTAGACAAAGTAGGGCTAGGGCTAGACAAGCTGATAAAAGGATGGAAACAATTTTCTTTTTCATAATGCGTCTCCTTTATTTTATATAGGTTCTGTCATAGGCGGAACCCAGTTATATACTTAATAGAAATTGCGTATCAATCAAAATTAAAAAACAAATTTAATAGTGATAAACACCTCCATTATACCGTATAAAATACTTAGTTTCCGAAATATTTTATATTTTAATACATTTTTTAGAATCTACAGTGGTTTAAAAATCACATACTTTTGATAATAAAAAAACAAGCTGATTTGCTCGTTACTCTTTATCTTTTATAGCTGTAACTTGATGGTAAATCATAAACCATGTCTCATTTCGGCACCAGATGCTGGTATGGAAATTTCCTCCCAGTTCGTAACTAATTAATTTAGTTTTTTGACTGATGGATGTCATCTTAAACTTGTCAAAGTTATTGAGAAGCGGTTGATGATTAGCAATGACGTCTTCCCGGTTCTGACGATGGCCGTTTTCATCAATCAAAAAGAAATCGGGTGCTAAGAGGTTTTCGTAGTCTGGAATCTTTGATAAGATAATCTTTTCATTCCGAATGAGTTTGCGAAGGACATTCCCATAAATTTCGTCCTCAGGAATTGCAGCAGGCTCTACATGGACATCAGTGTCATAGACAGAGAAACGCTTGCTGAGGACCTCCTCGATTTGTTCGGTAATGGCATGACTCTCGTAAACAGAGAGGTCGGGATTCATCTCTACCACAATATCAAGATAGACGTTGCTACCATAAGAACGGCCACGTTGCTTCTTAACCTTAGTTACTTTCGGAATCTCAAGAATCGCTTTTTCATAGGCTTTGAGGTTTCTCTCATCGAAACCGTCTGACAAACTAAAGGTTGCTTTCATGAAGATATCATAGGCCGTCTTTAGAATGAAGAAAGTAATGATAATAGCAGTAATATAGTCAATAATCGTAAGGTTGAAGGATGCTGCAACAATGGCGATTGACGTTCCAATAGAAGTTACAGCATCGGAGAGATTGTCCTTAGCAGCTGCAATCAAGGCGCTGGATTTCAGTTTTTTAGCAAGTCTTTTATTGTATAAGTAAACGCCACACATGACGAGAGCAGATAGGACACCGACAATGGCACCAAGAGGATCGACGACAGTTTCTTCTCTTAAAAAAATCTTTTGGACTGTTTGAATGAGGACTTGGAAGCCCACCACGAACATGATAAAGGAAGTGACTAGGCTTGATAAGTCTTCAATCTTCCAATGACCAAACCTATGATCTGCATCAGCAGGTTGACTAGCTAGGTGCAAACCAATGAGTAGGGCCACGTTCCCTAAAATATCTGACAAGTTATTAAAACCATCGGCAATCAAAGAGCTAACGTTTAAAAAGTGTCCTGCTAGAAGCTTTGCAATGGTAAGAAGAAGGTAGGCAGCAATACTGACAATGGGACCTCGTCTGGCTGCTCTTAAATTTTCATACGTAGTCATAGGGTTACCTTTTCTGTTAAAATATAAGTTTAAATTATAGCATAAAACTATAACGAGTTAAAGTTGTAAGCCCTTTAAACTTGTGGAGTGACGCATTTTTAAAACTTTATAGAAAACACCTTGTAATCAGGGTGCTTTTTCAGTATTTTCCGAATATTCCCTACAAATTATGTTATAATTTAGGGTGTAAAATAGTCTAAAAAGAGGTTTTTATGGAACATTCGACATGGCACAAGCTTCTGAAAAAGGAACTGCCGGATCATTATTTTTCAAAGATAAATCAGTTTATGGACCAGGTTTATAGCCAGGGGACGGTTTATCCGCCACGTGACAAGGTTTTTAATGCCTTGTTGGAGACTCCATTTGAAGAAGTGCAGGTGGTAATTCTTGGTCAGGATCCTTATCATGGGCCTTATCAAGCACAGGGACTATCCTTCTCAGTGCCTGATAGCCTTGCTGCTCCCCCATCTTTGAAAAATATTCTCAAGGAGTTAGAGGAAGATTTGGGTCCTAGGTCCTTTCATGATTTAACGTCATGGGCAAAGCAGGGGGTGCTTTTGCTTAATGCCTGTCTGACGGTTCCAGCTGGTCAAGCAAATGGGCATGCTGGTCAGGTTTGGGAACCTTTTACAGATGCTGTGATTAAGGTCCTCAATCAAAAGGATACTCCTGTTGTCTTTATACTTTGGGGTGGTTATGCTCGTAAGAAGAAGGCGCTGGTGACCAATCCTAAGCATGCCATTATTGAGAGTGCCCATCCAAGTCCCTTGTCGGCCTATCGTGGTTTTTTTGGCAGCAAGCCTTTTTCAAAAGCCAATGCCTACCTTGTATCTCAAGGACAACCCCCAATTGATTGGTTGAAGTAAAATAGAAAGTTGGAAGATTATGTTACTGATTAAAAATGGTCGTGTTGTTGACCCTAAATCTGATTTGGACACGCAAGCCGATGTTCTTGTGGACGGAAAAAAAGTCGTTAAAATTGCTGAAAATATCGATGCGGGGGATGCCCAAGTTATCGATGCGACTGGTCTTGTGGTTGCTCCTGGTTTGGTGGATATCCATGTTCACTTCCGTGAGCCAGGTCAAACCCATAAGGAAGACATTCATACGGGTGCCTTGGCAGCGGCTGCAGGTGGTTTTACAACAGTTGTGATGATGGCTAATACGAATCCAACGATTTCAGACAAGGAAACTTTGAAAGAGGTCTTGACTTCAGCAGCTAAGGAAAATATCCATGTTAAGTCTGTTGCGACTATTACAAAGAACTTTGATGGTGAAAACATCACTGATTTCAAGGGTTTGCTTGAAGCAGGTGCTGTTGGATTCTCAGATGACGGTATTCCATTGACCAATGCTGGGATTGTCAAAAAAGCCATGGAGCTAGCTAAGGAGAATAATACCTTTATCAGTCTTCACGAGGAGGATCCAGATCTTAATGGTATTCTCGGTTTCAATGAAAATATTGCTAAAAAAGAATTTCATATTTGTGGGGCAACAGGTGTAGCTGAGTACAGTATGATTGCGCGTGATGTTATGATTGCTTATGATACACAAGCACATATTCATATTCAACACTTGTCAAAAGCTGAATCTGTAAAAGTAGTTGAATTTGCTCAAAAACTTGGAGCGCAGGTTACTGCCGAAGTGGCACCTCAGCATTTCTCTAAGACTGAAGACCTCTTGCTCTCAAAAGGTGCTAATGCCAAGATGAACCCACCACTTCGTTTGGAATCTGACCGTCAGGCCGTCATCGAAGGGTTGAAATCTGGGGTCATCTCAGTCATTGCCACGGATCATGCGCCACACCATGCCGATGAAAAGAATGTCGATGATGTAACTAAAGCACCATCAGGAATGACTGGTCTTGAAACGTCTCTATCTCTTGGATTGACCTACTTGGTTGAAGCAGGTCACCTAAGCTTGACGGAACTCTTGAAAGTAATGACTAGTAACCCATCTGATCTTTATGGCTTCGATGCTGGTTACTTGGCTGAAAATGGACCAGCTGACCTTGTGATATTTGCAGACAAGGAAAAACGTCAGGTCACAGCAGACTTTAAGTCTAAAGCAGCCAATTCACCTTTTGTAGGTGAAGAGCTTACGGGCAGTGTTAAATACACTATCTGTGATGGTGAGATTGTTTATCAAGCCTAAATAGTGAATCAGTGCAGGGCACATCGAGATACTTGGTGTTGCAGCTGCTTTTTTAGTCCTTGAAGGAGCAAAATGATGAAAAAGATACTTAAAGGCCTCGTTAAATATGTTGCTTTAACTGTGTTATTAGCCTGTTTTCTGCCATTGTCTTTGCAACACGTTCAAGCTGATGAGGATGAGGTAGAGTATAGTCTGCCTTCCTATGTTGGTCACCTTTCAATTCATGATGATGGTAATGCGACGTTTACTCAGGAAGTGACTTATGATTTTGATAGTGATTATAAAGGTCAGTATGTAACCTTGGGGAAAATTGGTGGTTATTCTATCATGGATGACCCCAAGGTTTCAGCAACCGTAAATGGGAAAGAAAAAACAGATATTACAGTTGAAAAAACAGACTCTTATGATGGTATTAAACTCAAGGTTTATAATTCAGGTTCAGATGGTGATAGGGTCGTTCTCAAAGTTACTTGGCAAATCCAACAGTTGTTGAATCTATATTCAGATATTGCAGTTTTAAATTGGTTTCCTATCTCTGATTGGGACAAAGGATTTGGACAGGTTGATTTCACAGTTGATGGTCTAGATGCAAGTCAAGGAGAGCTTTACGCTCACGCTGGTTATTTTGGAAAAGACCCACATGTTAAACGTACTGCTACAGGTTATCAGGTTCATGTAGACAATTTACCAGCATCAGGTAAATTGGAATTACATGCCTACTGGCCGATGACTAATACTTTGCGAGAAAATAATCAGGCTTATTTATTAAATAAAACGAATGAGGCAGACTTTCTTAAAAAAGAAAGAAATATCAAGGAATCTAAAGAAAAGTTTCGACATCTATTTTATATCATCTTGCCACTTGTGATCTTAAGCTTTGTTCTTGTGGGTATTTTCTGTTACCTCATTGTTCTTTATAGTACTAGGACGCCTTCTTTCCCTCGAGATGCACGTCTTTATGAAGCCCCTCAGGATTTAGCACCTTTGGTCCTAGCCAAGAATGTTTATAATCAGTCTTTCGATAAAACAGGACTAAAAGAAGAAACAGGTCCTTTGAAGTTCAAACATATGGTTCAAGCAACCATCCTTGATTTGATTGATAGAGGTTATCTCACCTTTAGGCGAGAAGGTGATAGTAATATTCTTACACGTATTGAAAAGGAAGATCTCTCTTCATTTGAAGAATCTTTCTTGGATATGTTGTTTGATGGTCGCATGGAAATTAGAGATAGTGAAATGTTCTCGCGCTATTATCTTGATAAAGATGCTCTAGATAAACAATTCAAGAGTGCTAGAACAAGCTATGAGCGTGAAGCTATTCGTTCTCAGGGAAAACGTGTCAAATATCAATTTACTAATGACGGCTATCAGGTAGCAAAAGGTGTAGAAAAAGAGGAATTTACGCTAGGACTTCCTAAAATTTATAGAGATTTTAGTGCGAAAGAAAAGACATTTAACATATTGGGAGTAGCAGCTCTGGTACTTTCAATGATGCTTTGTAGTCTTTCAACCTTGTTCTTATTTGCTGCCTTTGGATCAGGTCTTGGTTTTTACTATATTCTCGGACTTCTACCTATAGCAGGACTTACCGTTTTATTCTGGTTCTTGGTGAAAAGACGTCGTCAGAGATGTCTTGATGCAACTCAAATTTCAACGTATTACCAGTGGCATAGCTTTAAAAATATGATTAAGAGTATTCCTAGTTTTAAAAAATCCGAACTAGAATCTGTTATCCTTTGGAATCGTATCTTGGTTTATGCGACACTCTATGGACAGGCGAAAAAAGTTAGTGATGTACTAAAACGATACAACATTCACCTCAGTAATCCAACTCTAGATGAGTTTACTTATTCTGCGACACCATTTATCATGATGAATAATGTTAATTATCTAGAATCTTACGTTTCTGCCTCAGATAGCGTAAGTAGCTTTTCTATCAATTCAAATAGTGGTAGTGGCGGCTTTGGAGGTGGTGGCTTCTCTGGTGGTGGCGGAGGAGGCGGAGGCGGTGCCTTTTAAGACCAGAAAAAATTAGTCACCAAATGTATCGTATCAGATTTTAATAACTTTACTTTGTAGTTGAAGGTTGATACTTAAAAATATAAAATAACTAGACTCCCTTTATAGAGACAGTGACAATAACACATTATTTTACTAGAAAACTATAAGGGGAGTTTTTGGGTGTTAAAAGTGATAGCTAGAAATGAAGAGAGAGCTATTAAATGAAGCATTGGGAGCTCTTTCAATTATACATTGTTTATTTTTTGTATTAGGTATAAAATATAACGGTGATACAATGTTAAAGGAAATTTGTATATGAAACATATTAATGATTATTTTTGGGCTAAGAAAACAGAGGAAAATAGTAGACTTCTTTGGTTACCATTAACTCAACACTTAGAAGACACGAAAAATATTGCAGGCCTTTTATGGGAACATTGGTTAAGTGAAGGACAAAAGGTATTAATTGAAAATTCTATTAATGTTAAAGCAAATATTGAAAACCAAGGGAAAAGATTGGAATAATCAGGAAAATTACCAGTCTCACCATTAAGGCAAAGGTGAAAGGTATGAAGGAAGTCTCCAAAATGGTATGTCTCAGATTTTTGTAGGATTTGTTAGCTAGAAAGAGTACAAGTGCAATTAAACCGGATTATGGATAGAAAAAGCCAAAATAACTAGAGGCGAAAACGGCTAAACCTGCTAAAATAAGAACCCAGTATCTTAAAGGCCTTTTCGTAGTTACCTTGAAGATAACAATTTGTAAAATAAAAGCTATACATGCTGTAAGCCCATGAATTATGACATCATTCAATATCAAATATTCTCCTATTCGGGTAAAATCTATACAAATATACCATATCGCTAACAAAAAGAGCATACGAATTTCCTATAAGTGATAAGGATGTAAGGCTTTTCATTTTTCAAGCATATTTCTTGCTCATTAAGTTTTTTTAACCTATCCTAGATGTATAGAAAAATTTAGATAGAGGAGATCGATATGGTAAGACTTTCTAAAGAGACACATCTTGAGATGTTCACTAAAATGGAACGTATTCGTGAATTTGATTCACGTATTAATAAATTGGTTCGTCGTGGTTTTGTTCAAGGAATGACTCACTTTTCAGTTGGTGAGGAAGCAGCCAACGTTGGTGCTATTCAACACTTGAGCTATGACGATATCTTCTTTTCAAATCACCGTGGTCACGGACAATCTATTGCCCAAGACATGGATTTGAATAAAATGATGGCAGAACTTGCTGGTAAAGCAACCGGTATTTCTAAGGGTCGTGGTGGTTCTATGCACTTGGCAGACTTTGAAAAAGGGAACTATGGTACTAACGGTATTGTTGGTGGTGGTTATGCTCTTGCTGTAGGTGCAGCCCTCACTCAGCAATACAAAGAGACAGGAAACATTGTTGTAGCTTTCTCTGGAGATGGCGCAACTAACGAAGGTTCATTCCATGAGTCAGTCAATATGGCAGCTACTTGGAAATTACCTGTTATCTTCTTTATCATCAATAACCGTTATGGTATCTCAATGGATATTCATAAAGCTACAAACACACCTCACCTTTATACACGTGCGGAAGCTTATGGTATTCCTGGTTTTTACTGTGAAGATGGTAACGATGTTTTGGCTGTATATGAAACAATGGGCAAGGCTGTTGAGCATGTCCGTGGTGGCGACGGTCCTGCTATCGTTGAAGTAGAATCTTACCGTTGGTTTGGTCACTCAACTGCCGATGCGGGTGTTTACCGTACTAAGGAAGAAGTTGACGAGTGGAAGAACAATAACGACCCAATTATTAAATACCGTGACTATCTCGTTTCTGAAAATATCGCAAGCGCTGAAGAGTTAGATGCTATCCAAAGCCAAGTCAAGGCAGAGGTTGATGCAGCTTATGAGTTCGCCCAAAATAGCCCAGATCCAGAACTTTCTGTTGCCTTTGAAGATGTATGGGTAGACTAAAGAGAAAGGTTGAGGAATACAAGTATGAGTGAAACAAAATTGATGGCCTTGCGTGAGGCAGTAAACCTTGCTATGAGCGAGGAAATGCGTAAAGACGAAAACATCTTCCTTATGGGTGAAGATGTCGGTATCTATGGTGGTGACTTCGGTACATCAGTTGGGATGCTGGCAGAGTTTGGTGAAAAACGTGTTAAAGACACACCAATTTCAGAGGCAGCTATCGCTGGTGCAGCTGTTGGGTCTGCTATCACGGGTCTTCGTCCAATAGTTGACTTGACTTTCATGGACTTCATCACGATTGCCCTTGATGCTATCGCTAATAATGGTGCAAAAAACAACTACATGTTTGGTGGGGGGTTGAAGACTCCTGTAACTTTCCGTGTGGCATCTGGTTCAGGGATTGGTTCTGCGGCACAGCACTCACAATCTCTTGAGTCATGGTTGACTCACATTCCAGGGATTAAAGTGGTTGCTCCAGGTAATGCAAACGACGCTAAAGGTCTTTTGAAATCTGCTATTCAGGACAATAACATTGTTATCTTCATGGAGCCCAAAGCACTTTACGGTAAGAAAGAGGAAGTGACTCAAGATCCTGATTTCTACATTCCACTTGGAAAAGGTGAAATCAAGCGTGAAGGGACTGACCTTACTATTGTCACATATGGTCGTATGTTGGAACGTGTTCTTAAGGCTGCTGAAGAAGTGGCTGAACAAGGTATTAATGTTGAGGTCGTTGACCCACGTACGCTTATCCCACTTGATAAGGAATTGATTTTCAAGTCAGTTAAGAAAACTGGAAAACTTATGTTGGTCAATGATGCTTATAAGACTGGTGGATTTATCGGTGAGATTGCTGCTATGGTTACTGAAAGTGAAGCATTTGATTACCTTGACCACCCAATTGTACGTTTGGCAAGTGAAGATGTTCCTGTACCTTATGCGCGTGTCTTGGAACAAGCGGTTCTTCCAGATGTTGAAAAGATTAAGGCTGCTATTATCAAGATGGCCAATAAAGGAAACTAACTTTCTAGCGACGGTTAAGTGATATTTCTCGCTAGTAAAATGTGTTTCTTGTTTTAACTGTGGGAGTATCGGAAATTATAATTTAAAGTAGAAAGGAGAGGGCGAACCAGAGGGTGTAACTGAACCCGAGCGGAAAGCTCGGAAAATAGACCGTCTGTCTACGTCAGCAGGCTGACGTGTCAGACACCTGATTTTCAGTCGCTTTCTGATCGCTCTTGGTATCTTATAAATGGCTTTTGAGATTATTATGCCTAAGCTCGGTGTGGACATGCAACAAGGCAAAATCATCGAGTGGAAGAAACAAGAGGGTGATGTGGTTAATGAGGGAGATATCCTTCTTGAAATCATGTCAGATAAAACGAACATGGAACTTGAAGCAGAAGATTCTGGTGTTCTTTTGAAGATTACTCGTCAAGCTGGTGAAACTGTACCAGTTACTGAAGTAATTGGTTATATTGGAGCAGAAGGTGAAGTTGTAGCTGATAACGCAGCTGGCACACCAGCTGCTGCACCTGCGCCAAAAGTTGAAGAAGTTGCCACTGTAGCCGAGCCTGTAGTAGTAGCGCAAACGCAAGCACCTGTCGTTCACGAAGGTGGCAAAGTACGTGCAACACCTAAGGCTCGTAAGGTGGCGCGTGAGTTGGGTATTGACCTCGCTCAAGTTCCAGGAACTGGAGCAAAAGGTCGTGTTCATGCTGATGACGTTGAGAACTTTGAATATGCTCAACCTAAGGCAACACCATTGGCTCGCAAGATTGCAGCAGACCTCGGCATTGATTTAGCTACCATATCTGGAACAGGCTTTGGTGGTAAGATTACTAAGGAAGATGTCCTTGCAATCAATGCTCCAGCGCAAGTTAAGGAAGCTGCGGCTGCACCTGTGGTTGAAGCGAAACCTGAAAAAGTCTTGCCAGAAGGTGTGGAAGTTATCCCAATGTCTGCTATGCGTAAGGCGATTTCTAAGGGAATGACGCACTCATATTTGACTGCGCCAACCTTCGCCCTTAACTATGACGTGGATATGACTAACCTAATGGCTCTTCGTAAGCAAGTCCTTGATCCAATCATGAATAAGACTGGCATGAAGGTAACCTTCACGGATTTGATTGGTTTGGCAGTTGTGCGTACGCTTATGAAAGAGGAACACCGTTACCTCAATGCATCCTTGATTGACGATGCGCAAAATATCGAATTACATAAATTTGTTAATCTCGGTATTGCCGTTGGTCTCGATGATGGCTTGATTGTACCAGTTGTTCATGGTGCAGATAAGATGAGTTTGTCTGAGTTTGTTGTTGCTTCTAAGGATGCCATCAAGAAGGCTCAGGCTGGTAAATTGAAGGCTGCAGAAATGTCAGGTTCAACCTTCTCTATTACTAACTTGGGAATGTTTGGAACTAAGTCATTTAACCCAATCATCAACCAACCAAACTCAGCTATCCTTGGTGTTTCAGCAACGATTCAAACTCCAATTGTTGTTGATGGAGAAGTTGTCGTGCGCCCAATTATGGGTCTATGCTTGACAATTGACCACCGTATTGTAGATGGTATGAATGGTGCCAAATTCATGGTTGATTTGAAACATTTGATTGAAAATCCAATGGAATTGTTAATTTAAGAAAAAATATCTGAAAACTGAAGTTTTAATAGGAAGGAGAGGGCGTTAAAGCGTTCGAGTCGATTTGAAATCGAACGAAATACTTCGGAATTTAGGAGTTTTACTTGTGTGCAAGCACACTAACGTAAAACTCCTAAAATTCTGTCGCATTTTAGCGTTCTTAGTATCATAAAATATGACTTTTGAGATTATTATGCCTAAGCTCGGTGTGGACATGAAAGAAGGTGAAATCATCGAGTGGAAAAAACAAGAGGGTGATGTGGTTAATGAGGGAGATATCCTTCTTGAAATCATGTCAGATAAAACGAACATGGAACTTGAAGCAGAAGATTCTGGTGTTCTTTTGAAGATTACTCGTCAGGCTGGGGAAACTGTACCAGTTACTGAGGTTATTGGTTATATTGGAGCAGAAGGTGAAGTTGTGTCTGATAACGCAGCTAGCACACCTGTTGCAGAAGCAACTGCTCAGTTGGAATCAGCTGGTCTTGAAGTTCCTAAAGCTCCTGCCCAAGCTGCTCCAGCAGCTGCAGAAAAAGCACCACTGGCTGACAATGAGTACGATATTATTGTTGTCGGTGGTGGTCCTGCTGGTTACTATTCTGCTATTCGTGGGGCACAACTTGGTGGTAAGGTTGCTATCATTGAAAAATCTGAATTTGGTGGAACATGTTTGAATAAAGGATGTATCCCAACTAAGACCTATCTAAAAAATGCAGAAATCCTTGATGGACTTAAGATTGCAGCAGGTCGTGGTATCAACCTAGCGTCAACAAACTACACTATCGATATGGATAAGACTGTTGACTTTAAGAACTCTGTTGTTAAGACTCTTACAGGTGGTGTGCAAGGTCTTTTGAAGGCTAATAAGGTAACTATTTTCAATGGTCTTGGTCAAGTTAACCCAGATAAGACAGTTACTATTGGTTCAGACACCATCAAGGGACGTAACATTATCCTTGCGACTGGATCAAAAGTTTCACGTATCAATATCCCTGGAATTGAGTCACAACTTGTGATGACATCAGATGATATCCTTGATTTGCGTGAATTGCCTAAATCACTTGCTGTTATGGGTGGCGGTGTCGTTGGTATCGAACTTGGTCTTGTTTATGCTTCATATGGTGTAGAAGTAACTGTTGTTGAGATGGCTGACCGCATTATTCCTGCTATGGATAAAGAAGTGTCACTTGAACTTCAAAAAATCCTTGCTAAGAAGGGTATGAAGATCATGACATCTGTCGGAGTTTCTGAGATTGTAGAAGCTAACAACCAATTGACCCTTAAACTCAATAATGGTGAAGAAATTGTAGCAAATCGTGCCCTTCTTTCAATCGGTCGTGTCCCTCAATTGAATGGTCTTGAAAATCTTAACCTTGAATTAGACCGTGGTCGTATCAAAGTGAATGCTTATCAAGAAACATCAAACCCAGGAATCTACGCACCGGGTGATGTAAACGGAACTAAGATGCTTGCTCACGCTGCTTACCGTATGGGTGAAGTTGCAGCTGAAAATGCTATGCGTGGCAATATCCGTAAGGCTCACCTTGACTACACACCTGCAGCTGTCTACACACACCCAG
The DNA here is from genome assembly GCA_003521145.1 of Streptococcus sp. Classification (GTDB taxonomy): domain Bacteria; phylum Bacillota; class Bacilli; order Lactobacillales; family Streptococcaceae; genus Streptococcus. Next base: position 22,152 of record DOTL01000043.1, read on the forward strand.
AAGTCGCGATGTGTGGTCTTACTGAAGAAGATGCACGCGCTAAATATGGTGATGTTCTCGTTGGTAAATCAAGCTTTGCTGGTAACGGACGTGCCATCGCTTCAAACGAAGCTCACGGTTTTGTTAAAGTTGTTGCGGATGCGAAGTACCATGAAATTCTTGGTGTTCACATTATCGGTCCAGCTGCAGCTGAATTGATTAACGAAGCGTCAACAATTATGGAAAATGAATTGACTGTAGATGAACTCTTGCAATCTATCCACGGTCACCCAACCTTCTCTGAAAACATGTACGAAGCCTTTGCTGATGTACTTGGAGAAGCAATCCATAACCCACCAAAACGTATATAATACGGATAAAATTCTCGGACAGGTGTTTGAAGATTTTTTCTTTTGTCACACATTTTCATATTCAGCTAAATCTCGTAAAATTCTTTGCATTTTGGCTCTTTGTCAACTGTAGTGGGTGACGAAAA
>DOTL01000047.1 GCA_003521145.1 Streptococcus sp.
TCTAACTTTTTGGGGTCAGTACAATCAGGGCTTTTTTGTTGTAGATTTAGCGTTGGTTAAAGTTCTTTTGTGCCTCTAGAATAATAGGTGCCAGACGTTCGATATCAGATTGTGTGCCACGAAGCTCAAAGTCTCCCAACATAGGGAAACCAAAACGTTGACTGTACTGTTTGGCGGTTAGGCAGTACTGGTTATTGAAGTTACGGTTGCCAGAGCCGATGATACCAAAGCAACGTTCGTGATTGTCATGGGCTGCGATAAAGTCACCCAGTGGATTGGTTAGGATTTCAACATCTCCATTGTCAACGCCATTTCCTCCTTCAAGGTAGGTTGGCAAGAGTGCGACAAAGGGTTCATCTACTTGGAAGGTTTCATGATTAAGCTCTTTAATATTGATTTGGCGACATTCAATCCCGTGGTTGAGGGATAGATAGTCAGACATACGTTTGACAAAGCTTTGGGTATTACCGCTTAGACTAATATAAACGAGGGTAAGTTGAGACATAAGCGTCCTCTTTCTATCTATATCTTGTGTTTGTTCAATCATTCTAACACAAGATATTGTGCTTTTCAAGTTAGCTCCTTGCGCTTAAGAATTGACTATCTAGTTCTTTTTCTTTACTTGTAAAAGTGATAAAATAAAGGTTATTAAAAGAAGCGAAGGAAGAAATCATGGCTAAAGATAAAAATATAACGGGAGAAGAAATTTTAGATATTTGCTCGACCCACATGTCAGCAGATGATTTGAAATTAGTTGAAAAAGCCTGGCATTATGCGACAGATGCTCATAGTGGGCAATTTCGTCAGTCAGGAGAACCTTATATTATTCACCCTATTCAAGTGGCAGGTATCTTGGCAGATCTCCATCTTGATGCAGTGACAGTAGCCTGTGGTTTCTTACACGATGTCGTTGAAGACACTGAAAAAACGCTCGATGATTTGGAAGCGAATTTTGGTACGGATGTGCGAAATATCGTGGATGGTGTTACTAAGCTTGGTAAGGTTGAGTACAAGTCCCATGAGGAACAGTTGGCTGAAAATCACCGTAAGATGCTTATGGCCATGTCTAAGGATATCCGTGTCATCTTGGTTAAATTGGCAGACCGTTTGCACAATATGCGTACCCTAAAGCATCTTCGTAAGGATAAGCAAGAGCGCATTTCTTGTGAAACTATGGAAATCTATGCTCCTTTGGCCCACCGTCTGGGTATTAGTCGTATCAAATGGGAATTGGAAGACATGTCCTTCCGTTACCTTAATGAGGTGGAGTTCTACAAGATTTCTCACATGATGAAGGAAAAACGTCGTGAGCGTGAGGAACTTGTGGATGAGATTGTCCATAAAATTAAGACCTACACAGCTGAACAAGGACTTGTTGGTGATGTTTATGGTCGTCCAAAGCATATCTACTCTATTTATCGTAAGATGCGCGACAAGAAAAAGCGCTTCGATCAAATTTATGATTTGATTGCCATCCGTTGTGTCATGGAGACGCATAGTGATGTTTATGCTATGTTGGGATACATACATGAGCTCTGGCGTCCGATGCCTGGCCGCTTTAAAGACTATATTGCCAATCCTAAATCCAATGGTTACCAGTCTATCCATACAACGGTTTATGGACCAAAAGGGCCTATTGAAATTCAAATCCGTACCAAGGAAATGCACCAAGTTGCCGAATACGGGGTTGCAGCTCACTGGGCTTATAAGAAAGGTATCAAGGGCAAGGTAGATCCGAAAGAGTCTGCTTTGGGAATGAACTGGATTAAAGATCTTGTTGAACTTCAAGACGCCTCAAATGGTGATGCTATGGGGTTTGTTGACTCTGTTAAAGAGGATATCTTCTCAGAGCGTATTTATGTCTTTACGCCAAATGGTGCTGTTCAGGAATTGCCTAAAGATTCAGGACCTATTGACTTTGCCTATGTCATCCATACCCAAGTTGGTGAGAAGGCCACAGGTGCCAAGGTTAATGGCCGTATGGTGCCCTTGACTACCAAACTTAAGACAGGTGATGTGGTTGAGATTGTCACTAATACCAATTCCTTTGGTCCTAGTCGTGACTGGATTAAGATGGTTAAGACTACCAAAGCCAGAAATAAAATTCGTCAATTCTTTAAAAATCAGGATAAGGAAGCCTCTATCACCAAGGGTCGTGAGCTGTTGATTGTCTACTTCCGAGAGCATGGCTATATTGCCAATAAGTACCTAGACAAGAAACATATTGAGGAAATTCTCCCTCGTATGAGTGTGCGTAGTGAGGAAGCTCTCTATGCCGCTGTTGGTTTTGGCGAAATTAGTGTTGCTGCTGTTTTCAATCGTCTGACGGAAAAAGAACGCCGTGAGGAAGAGCGTGCCAAGGCAAAAGCTGAAGCTGAAGAGCTAATGAACGGTGGCGAAGTTAAGACTGAGAAGAAAGAAGTTCTCAAGGTTAAGAGTGAAAATGGCGTCATCATTCAAGGTGCCTCAGGTCTCCTCATGCGTATCGCTAAGTGCTGTAACCCAGTTCTTGGAGATGAGATTGAAGGTTACATTACCAAGGGTCGTGGTATCGCTATTCACCGTTACGATTGTAATAATATCAAGAGTCAAGAAGGTTATGAACAACGTTTAATCGAAGTGGAGTGGGATGAACGTAATGCCAATAAATCTTATTTGGCAGAGATTGACATCTACGGCCTTAACCGTTCTGGTCTGTTGAATGATGTGCTTCAAATCTTGTCAAATACGACCAAGAGCATCGCTACGGTCAATGCGCAACCGACTAAGGACATGAAGTTTGCCAATATTCACGTTAGCTTTGAAATTGCAAACCTTATTGAATTGACTGGTCTAGTGGATAAGATTAAAATTATCCCTGATGTTTACAGTGTTAAACGTACGAATGGTTAAGGAGTTACTGCGATGAAGATTGTGATTCAGCGCGTGCAAAGTGCCTCTGTGGTTATTGAGGATTGTACGGTTGGCGCTATTAAGCAGGGCATCTTACTTTTGGTCGGAGTTGGACCAGAGGACACCAAAGAGGATGTAGAGTATGCAGTTCGTAAGATTGTCAATATGCGCATTTTTTCAGATGAAGATGGCAAGATGAATCTTTCTGTTAAGGATATTGGCGGTCAGATTTTGTCGATTTCTCAGTTTACGCTTTTTGCAGATACGAAAAAAGGGAATCAACCAGCATTTATAGGTGCTGCCAAGCCCGACATGGCTAGCCAGTTCTATGACGATTTCAACCAATCCTTGTCAACTCATGTTCCTGTAGAAAGAGGACGCTTTGGCGCAGATATGCAGGTTAGTCTGGTCAATGATGGACCTGTGACCATTATTTTAGATACTAAAAATCGATAAACAAACCATTTCGGCTCTATAATTTCTGTAGTGGATAAAACTACTGTAGAGATTATAGAGCTTTTTGAA
>DOTL01000020.1 GCA_003521145.1 Streptococcus sp.
AACTTCATCAACTTTAAGAAACGTGTCTTCATCACACTGAACATACATAATAAAAGGACCTATCCGGTCCTCTCTAGATGTTAGCTTTTCGTCACCCACTACAGTTGACAAAGAGTCTAAAAAAAGTCCCAGCAAAGCTGAGACTCAATGTTATGATTAGATAGCTTCTGTTGTAAAGCTACGGCTTTCAAGCACACGCACCATGGCATCTGCTGTATCAAGGGCTGTGAAGAGTGGAATTCCTGCTTCAATAGCTGAACTACGGATAGCTGCTCCATCTTCGTCATAAGTACGTTTGTTACCAACTGTATTGATAATAGCTTGTGCTTTACCTGTACGAACGAGGGCTGGAATGTCATTGTCATCGTTTTCACCCAACTTGTTAACAAGCGTTGCGTGAACCCCGTGTTCATTCAAGAACTTAGCTGTTCCTTCAGTTGCGTAGATACCATAACCGATAGCATCGAAACGACGAGCCAAGTCAAGGGCTTCTTCTTTGGTATCGTCGTGAATAGTAAAGATGACGTTACCAAAGGTTGGCAAGTGGAGGTAAGATGCTTCAAAGGCTTTATAGAGCGCTTTTTCAAGAGTCACATCTGTACCCATAACTTCACCAGTTGATTTCATTTCAGGTCCAAGGAGACTATCTACCTTAGCCAATTTTGTGAATGAAAAGACTGGTGCTTTGACATGGACATGGTTACTTTCTGGATAAAGACCATCTTTGTAACCTTGCTCAGCCAATGATTTACCAAGAATCAAGTTTGTAGCAACTTGAGCCATTGGGATATCAGTCACCTTAGACAAGAATGGTACTGTACGGCTGGCACGTGGGTTAACCTCGATAACATAGACCGTTTCGTCCTTAATAACGAACTGGATGTTCATCATACCGATACAGTTAAGACCGATAGCCAAACGTTTCGTGTAATCAGCAATAGTCTCTTGGATTTTCTTAGAAAGAGTTTGTGGTGGGTAAACCGCCATTGAGTCCCCTGAGTGAACCCCCGCACGTTCGATGTGTTCCATAATACCTGGAATTAAGACATCCTTACCATCAGAGATGGCATCCACTTCACACTCACGTCCTATGATATAGCTATCAACAAGGACTGGGTGGTCTGGACTAGCCTTAACGGCTGTGCGCATGTAAGAACGAAGGTCATCTTCATTTTCAACGATTTCCATAGCACGTCCACCCAAAACATATGATGGACGAACAAGAACTGGGAAACCAATCTTACGAGCCGCTTCAACTGCTTCTTCTTCATTTGTCGCTGTTTGTCCTGGTGGTTGTGGAATGTCAAGATCTTTAAGAGCCTGTTCGAAGAGGTCACGGTCTTCTGCACGGTCAAGGTCAGCAACCTGTGTACCCAAGATTTTCACACCTGCTTTAGACAATGGCTCTGCCAAGTTGATGGCTGTTTGTCCACCAAACTGAACCACCACACCCTTAGGTTGTTCCAATTCAATAACGTTCATCACGTCTTCGAAGGTCAATGGTTCAAAGTAGAGTTTGTCTGACACTGAGAAGTCTGTTGAAACTGTCTCAGGGTTAGAGTTCATGATGATGGCTTCGTAGCCAGCAGCTTGGATAGCTTTTACAGAGTGAACTGTCGCATAGTCGAATTCAACCCCTTGTCCGATACGGATAGGACCTGAACCAAGAACGATGACCGATTCTTTATCAGATTTGATTGACTCATTTTCCCACTCGTAAGTTGAGTAAAAATATGGTGTTGATGATTCAAACTCAGCCGCACAAGTATCAACCATCTTGTAAACAGGAACAATGTTATTTTTCAAACGTGTCGCACGTACTTGGTTAGCTGTTTGATTCCAAAGATCAGCAATCTTACGATCAGAGAAACCGTTACGTTTAGCTTCTTTTAAAACATCAACATCGCCTACGTGAGTAGCTAATTCTTGTTCCAATTCGAAGATATGGAGCAATTTGTCGAGGAAGAAGATATCAATCTTAGTCAACTCTGACAATTCTTCAATAGTATAACCACGACGGATGGCTTCAGAAAGGTAGAAGAGACGGTCGTCTTGAGCTTTGACAATCTTTTCAACCAAGGCGTCGTCTGTGACGTCCGCAAGCTCAGGCATTTCATTGTGGTAAACACCGATTTCAAGTGAACGGCAGGCTTTAAGAAGTGACTCTTCGATGTTACGACCGATAGCCATAACTTCACCAGTTGCTTTCATTTGAGTACCAAGACGACGTTCCCCATGTTCAAATTTATCAAATGGAAAACGCGGAATCTTAGCAACCACATAGTCAAGAGCTGGCTCAAACATAGCGTAAGTTGTACCAGTGACTGGGTTAATCATTTCATCAAGTGTCAAACCAACAGCAATCTTGGCTGCCAATTTAGCGATTGGGTAACCAGTTGCTTTTGAGGCAAGGGCTGAGGAACGAGACACACGTGGGTTTACTTCGATAACATAGTACTTGAAGCTATTAGGGTCAAGAGCCAACTGTACGTTACAACCACCCTCAATTTTAAGGGCACGAATAATCTTCAAGCTGGCATCACGAAGCATTTGGTTTTCAATATCTGACAAGGTTTGCGTTGGAGCAAATACAATTGAGTCCCCTGTGTGGATACCAACTGGATCAAAGTTTTCCATGTTACATACCACAAGAGCATTGTCTGCAGCATCACGCATAACTTCGTATTCAATTTCTTTGAAACCAGCGATAGAACGTTCAATCAAACATTGGGTTACTGGTGACAATTTCAATCCATTTTCAGCTATTTCACGAAGTTCTTCTTCGTTGGCACACATACCACCACCAGTACCACCAAGGGTAAAGGCAGGACGCACGATAACTGGGTAGCCAATTTCTGTCGCAAAGGCAACTGCTTCTTCAACCGTATTTACAATCTCTGATTCTGGAATTGGTTGTTCCAAATCTTCCATCAATTGTTTGAAGAGGTCACGGTCTTCGGCTTGGTCAATGGCAGACAATTTTGTTCCCAAAAGCTCTACTCCAAGCTCATCAAGAATGCCAGATTTTGACAATTCCATTGCCATATTCAAACCAGTCTGTCCACCAAGAGTTGGCAAGAGAGCATCAGGACGCTCTTTACGAAGAATACGTGTGACAAACTCAAGCGTAATTGGTTCAATGTAAACCTTGTCTGCGATTTCTTTATCAGTCATGATTGTCGCAGGGTTAGAGTTAACAAGAACAACACTGTAGCCTTCTTCTTTCAAGGCCAAGCAAGCTTGCGTACCAGCGTAGTCAAACTCAGCAGCCTGACCAATAATGATAGGACCAGACCCGATAACCATAATTTTTTTAATATCAGAACGTTTAGGCATAATTTATGATACAAAGCCCGTTAAGGACCCAGTGAAAAAAGGAAACGTGACAACGACGCCTAAGCATCTAGTCACCATTTATCTTTTTCACACAGTCCTTAGGGCGTGTTCACTTCCGTGAACCTGTATCTTCTCCTTTCTATTTGACAACTCTCTGGTTGTCATTAAATAAGGTAGTAGACTGGGGCGAATAAGAGTCACACCCCACTATAGTCACTAGACAGTTGCAATTAACGACGTGCTTTTTCAGCTTGGAAAGCATCAATCAATTCCAAGAACTCATCGAAGAGATAGCTAGCATCGTGTGGACCAGGTGCTGCATCTGGGTGGAATTGCACTGAGAATGCAGGGAAGTCACGGTGACGAACACCTTCAACTGACTTATCGTTAATTTCTTCGTGTGTTACCATGAGGCAATCTGGAAGTGTCTCACGGTCAATGGCATAACCATGGTTTTGGCTGGTGAAGTCAACACGACCAGTCGCAATTTCACGAACCGCATGGTTAAATCCACGGTGACCAAACTTCATCTTGTAGGCCTTGGCACCATTCGCCAAACTAAACAACTGGTGACCCATACAAATACCAAAAATTGGAATTTTGCCTTGAATGCCACGAATCATATCAAGTGCATACGGTACATCTTCAGGGTTACCTGGACCGTTTGACAACATCACACCATCTGGATTAAGATGGAGAATTTCTTCAGAAGTGATATCATGTGGCACAACAGTCACGTTACAGTCACGTTTTGAGAACTCACGCAAGATAGAGTGCTTGAGACCAAAGTCAACCAAAACGATATTTTTACCAACACCTGGTGCTGGGTAGGCTGTCTTAGTTGATACCTGCTCAATATTGTTGGTTGGCAAAACAGTCGCACGCAATTGATCTTGTAAGTGCTCGATACTGTCACCAGGATTAGCCAAAGTCGCTTTCATGGTACCGTGTTGACGGATAATCTTAGTCAAGGCACGTGTATCAATACCAGAGATACCAGGGATGTTTTTTGCTTTCAAAAACTCATCCAAGGTCATTTGGTTACGCCAGTTGCTAGCACGACGGCTAGCCTCTGACACAACAACACCCTTGGTCGTTGGCTTAATTGACTCATAGTCGTCACGGTTAACGCCGTAGTTACCAACAAGTGGATAAGTAAAAGTCAAAATTTGACCATTGTAAGACTGGTCTGTGATAGATTCTTGATAACCTGTCATACCAGTATTAAAGACGATTTCACCCGTCACATCCACATCAGCACCTAAGACCTGACCTTCAAAAATAGTGCCGTCTTCCAAAATAAGTAAACGTTTTGCCATTATAGTAAATTGTTCCTTTCACTAAGATACAAAGGGCGTTAAACATCTGAATGAAAATCAAATCTAACAAAGAAGCTCTAGCCTCTAGGAAGATTTGTCTCTTTTCAAAGATTTAGCCCATGTTCTTTTTCGTCTGATTCTCTCAGGAATCGGTTAACGTAGTTTACGCTTTGCCATTTAAAATAGCTTCAATAATTGCCATACGGACAAAGACCCCGTTTTGCATCTGAGCAACGATACGAGCCTTAGGCGCCTCAACCAGGCTATCAGCAATCTCCACATCACGATTAACCGGAGCAGGGTGCATAATAATCGCCTGATCAGCTAACTTGGCATAACGTTCTTCAGTCAAACCATAGAGAGCATGGTAGTCTTCTTTTGAAAATCCTTTATCGTCCCCATGACGTTCGTGCTGAACACGAAGCAACATGAGCACATCCAAGTCCTCAATGACGTCGTCAATAACCACATGCTGACCATAGACATCGAACTCATTCGAGTACCACTCTGCAGGACCAGCAAAATAAAGCTGAGCACCCAAACGTTTGAGAATCTGCATATTGGACTTAGCGACACGCGAATGCGTAATGTCACCTGCAATACAAATCTTAAGATTTTCAAAGGTTTCGAACTCTTCGTAAATGGTCATCAAGTCAAGTAAACACTGACTTGGGTGTTGCCCTGAACCATCACCACCATTGATAATAGAGGTCTGAATAGTTCTACTATCAATCAACTGCTTGTAGTAATCAACTTCCGAGTGGCGGACCACACAGATGTCAACACCCAAGGCAGACATGGTTAAGATCGTGTCATAGAGGGTCTCACCCTTGTTCACCGAGCTAGTCCCAGCATCGAACTCAATCACATCCAGGCCAAGTTTTTTCTCAGCCACTTCGAAGGACTTGTGTGTTCGTGTTGAATTTTCAAAAAAGAGATTGGCAGCGAAATACTGTCGATCCAGCTGGAAATCAGCTCTGCCATTTTTAAAATCTCCACCTCGACGAATCAGGCCCAAGACCTCTTCATTCGTGAGGGTTTCCATTGTCACCAAATGTTTCAGTGACACTTTTCCATCTGCAATCGCCATAGTTTTTCCTTTTAAAGTGATTGACTAATCTTTGCTACCTTTTTTAGGGTCTGGCAAGATTTGGTAGAGCAAGATACCAAGAATGGTTGAACTTGCCACACCCGTGATTTGAAGACCACCAAGGTCAATCATCAAACCACCGATACCAGAAACCAAGATAACACTAGCAATCAAGAGATTCTTTTTGTTATCAAAATCAATCTTATGTTCAACTAAAATTTTCAAACCGCTAGCAGCGATAACCCCAAAGAGGGCAATAGACAAACCGCCCAATACAGGAGTTGGAATAGAATGCAAGAGTGCTGATAGCTTCCCAATAAAGCTCATCAAGACCGCAATCACTGCTGCGCCCGCAATAACGTAAACTGAGTAGACCTTACTGAGGGCCATAACCCCAATATTTTCACCATAAGAAGTTACCGGAGGAGCTCCAAAGAATCCAGCGATAATCTGTGCCAAACCATCACCAGTAAGCGTATGGTCAAGACCTGGATCTTTGAAGTAATCACGCTCAGTCAAACTGTTTAGAACCATGACATGACCAAAGTGTTCAGTCATCGTCACAAAGGCAATCGGAGCCATGGTCAAAATCGCACTTGGATAGAGCTTAAAGCTATAATCCACAAATGGAATATCAAAGTTTGGAACTTGAATCCAATGTGCCGCTGCTACCTCTGAGAAATTGATAAAACTATGTCCTGTCAGCAACCCAAGAACCGCCGAGAAAATATAGCCCACAATTAAACCAAGTAAAATTGGGATAACACCGATAATCTTCTTGCCATACATGTTAAAGAGGATAACCGCAAAGAGAGTCACCATCGAAATCAAGAGAGCATAGATACTATAGCTTTTATTTAAAGTTGTCGCATCATTGACTGCATTTGCGGCAAGATTCAAACCAATCACCATGATAATTGGACCAACCACAATTGGTGGAAGGACGTTATCAATCCAGTCTTTACCCGCATACTTAACAATCAGAGCCACAAGCAAGTAAACCAAACCACCTGCTATGGCACCTTGAGCCACCGCTGCAATTCCATCCGTCTTCATAAACGTCTGCATAGCCGCAATATAGGCAAAACTAGAACCCATATAAGCTGGAATTTTGTACTTGGTCACCGTCAAGTGAGCCAAAGTTCCCAAACCAGATGAGAAAAGAGCAATAGCGGGATCAATCCCAACCAAAATCGGCACAAGCACCGTCGCACCAAACATGGCAAACAAGTGCTGGAATGACAAACCAACCAATAAACCAGGTTTTGGCATATCATTCACATCATATTTTACGTTATTCACGATATCAAAGGACTCCTTAAAATTAAGATACAAAGGGACGTTTTAGCGTAGCTAAACATTTCTGTAGAAAAATAGAAAGTCGACAACGCACTCCAAAGAGTGCTAGGAGACTTATCTTTTTTCCTAAGAAATGAGTCCCGTGTTCATTTAACAAGATACAAAGGGCGTATAAAGAGCACAGTAAAATTAGGAAATCTGACGCCGAAGCTTTAGCTTCTAGGAAGATTTATCTATCTTACACAGCTCTTAGCCCGTGTTCATTTAACAAGATACAAAGGGCGTTTCACCCTATCTGTCAGCCAACTTAGCTTGGATTAATAATGCTGACGCTATCTTTGCCATCAACTTCTGCGACCAAAACTTCAATTTCTTCTGACTCACTTGTTGGGATATTTTTACCAACATAGTCCGCACGGATTGGCAATTCACGGTGACCACGGTCAACCAAGACAGCCAAACCAACCCGCGCCGGACGTCCATGGCTAACGATATTATCTATAGCTGCACGAATCGTACGACCTGTGTAAAGCACATCATCCACAAGGATAACATCTGTACCATCAATTTCAACAGGGAAAACTGATGTGTCTTTTTCAGCCTTAACATCATCACGGAAAGCCTTAGTATCAAGCTCAATCAATGGCACATCAAGGTTTTCCAACTGTTTCAAGCGCTCTTGGATACGCTGAGCAATATAAACACCACGTGTCTTAATACCAGCCAAGACAATCTTGTCGAGATTTTTGTTACGCTCAATAATCTCATAAGTGATACGTGTAATGGCACGTTTCATGGTTACGTCATCGACGATCTCTTTTTTCTTCATAAAAAGAACCTTTCTAAATACAAAAAAATCCCCTCAAAAACAAGGAGATACACAAAATATGAGCACAGTTCACCCGTACACTTCTCATGGCTCCTTGCCTGCCTCTCTGGACAGTGATTAAAGGACTTATTTAATTAGGTAAATTATAGCAAATTTCAGACTCTTTTACAAGAAAAAAACGGACGCCTCTACCAAGAAAGACTATCCGTTTGATAACTGTTAAGCTTCTCTCAACTTCTCCAAGGTTTCCTTGAAAATAGCAGGTTCTTCCGCTGTAAATTTGACTAATCCTCCAGTCGTAGGATGCGTGAAACCAAGGGTCTTGGCATGTAGAAATTGTCCATGGCCCTTAAGGGTCTTGCGTGGGCCATAAAGAGGATCTCCCGCCACCGGATGGCCGATATAAGCCATGTGCACACGAATCTGGTGCGTACGACCTGTTTCCAGCTGCAACTCTACCAAGGTAAAGTTGCCAAAACGTTCAAGAACAGTAAATCGTGTCACTGCAGGTTTCCCTTTAGCTGTAACTGCCTGTTTCTTACGGTCCTTGTCCGAACGCCCAATCGGTGCCTCAATCACTCCTAGATCGTTAGGCAGATTGCCATGCACGATAGCCACATACTTGCGAAGGGACTTCTTATCCTTAAGCTCAGCCGCCAAAGCATTGTGGGCCTTGTCATTCTTAGCAATCATAAGGAGGCCAGACGTATCCTTGTCGATACGGTGGACAATCCCTGGACGAACCACACCATTGATAGACGAAAGGTCCTTGACATGATACATAAGGGCATTGACCAAGGTACCAGACGTGTGACCAGCTGAAGGATGGACCACCATTCCTTGAGGTTTGTTAACCACTGCCACATCCGCATCTTCGTAGATAATATCCAAAGGAATATCTTCAGCCTTGTATTCCAAGACCTCTTCTTCTGGCAATTCATAGGTGATAACATCACCCTCTTTAACCGCATACTTGGCCTTTGCCGACTTACCATTAACTAAGACTGTCCCAGCCTTAATCGCTTCATTGGCCTGACTACGTGACAATTCTGTCAAATCTGCCAAATTCTTGTCCAGACGGCCTCCCGCCTCTTTAATGATGACTTCCATTTTCCTCTTTCCATAAGATTAAAATCAAGAGCAGCACCCCCACCGTTAGATAGGAGTCTGCTACGTTAAATATTGCAAAATCAATAAAATCAAGCTGAACCATATCAACCACATAGCCCAAGTGCACACGATCAATAAAGTTACCAATACCACCAGAGATAATCAAAACCAACGATAGCACCAGCCAAAGACTCTTCTGGTAATTCTTAACCAGATAAACCAGAGCCGCACCAATCACTAGAACCGTCAAAATCACAAAGAAATATTTCTGATCCTGTAAAATCGAAAAGGCCGCACCACGGTTCTGTAGATAGGTCAAGCTGAAAAGTCCAGGGATAGCCTTGATAACTTGGTTAAGGGCAATATTTGCCACAACCCAATGCTTAACCCACTGATCCAAACCAATCAAAGCCAAGATAGCCAAAGGAATCGCAACCTTACGCATAAGCCCTCCTATGGTTTGTAAGTATCAAAGTAGTCAAACATAACATTGACAAACTTGAGAGCACAAGATGACAAGTTAATCCCTTTACGACGGACATAAACCATCTTGTTATCCAAATTATCCTCAAGCGGAATAACCGTAATTCCGTTCACACTTTGCGCATCCAAGAAACCAGATCCCGTTGCATAAGCATCCGTACGTTCCAAAATACCGTTCAAAGTCGCACGGTCTGTCACATTAAACATCAAAGACGAATCTGACGTATCTACAAAGTTTTCAGAATAGTAAAGATACTCGTCCTTCTCCTGAGTGAAACGCACTGTAGGCAAGGCCGCCAAGTCCTCCATGACTAGACTTTCTTTTTTAGCCAGAGGATGCCCCTTACGGAGATAAATATGCGTCTTAAACGGAATCAAATCAATAGCCTCGAGCCCAAGCTTGTCCATATTTTGATGGATTCCCTTGCTATTTTGACGATTCAAATAGATAATCCCAATCTCACTGTGCCCCTTTGCTACCTCATCCAAAATCTGAATGGTAGTAGACTCAAAGATACGGAAATCCTTGTAATCAGGATAGCGCTCTGAAAAAGTCGTAATCAAAGGTGGTAAAAAATCATAGTGCTGACTGGCAATTGAAAACTGGTTGCCCTTTTCAGAAGCATTGAGATAGCGATTTTCAAAACTATCAAAACTGCGTACCACCTCAAGGGCACGCTCATAAAAGTCCATACCCTGACTGGTCAAGACAGACCCCGTCGTTGTACGAGTAAAAATTTGAAAATTCAGCTCCTGCTCCAAATCCTTGATAGCCACCGAAAGGCTAGGCTGACTCACAAAGAGCTTGTTAGCTGCCTCACGGAAGGTTCCGCTGTTGGCAATGGCTACGACATAACGTAGTTGTTGTATGTTCATGTGTGGCACTTCTTTCTTGAAAAATCAATCAGTCCTATTATACCAGATTTTATCCTCTTTTGTTGATACTAAAAAGCCCAGGCAACCTTGAGCTTGAATTAATTAAAAAGTAGTCTCATTCGTCTGATTTGTCTGTCAAGAAGTACTCGTTTTCACGTTTGTCATAGTCGAAGGTCAAACGAACAGCATCTACCTTACCACTTTCTGGATTATAATCACGGTAGCTAAGACTCACTGACTGAGTGAAATCGCCTTGTTCAGTTTGTGTCATTTCATGATAAGTGAAGCTAGCCTCTGGGTGTTTTTCAACCATCTCAGAAAGTCGTGTCCCCTTGAGCAAATCAGCTTGTGTACCTCCAGACAACTTTTCATAGTCATCTTTTGTCCAGTCGCTACGATAGTCATCGACTTCTTTGACCTTATCATAGTCGAAGGTTGCTGAGGCAGATTTCAAAACATAGACAACGTCTTTTTTCTCGAAGGTCAAACGAACATAGTTGTTTCCATCTGTGTTTTCTTTTCTATAGGTAAGGTCTAGTAAATCTGGTTTATCTTCCTCGTAAGCCTCACTATACTCGGCATCAGTCGCCTTACCGTGAGTATCGAAGACCTCATCCAATGTCAAAGTATCAACCTTCAACTCCTTAAACTGATCCTCAGTCCAGTCAAACTTATAATTCTCATCGATGTACAGATAAGCTCTATCGTGACCTTCACTTTGGAACTGTACAGCATGGCTCATGACATATTTCACCGCTTGATAGCCTGCTCCAGCAAGCGAAGTCATAAAGAAGATGATTGACATGACTAGGGCAATAATAGATAGCGCCTTACGTGTCGACTTCAGACTCAAAACCAAAGTCACAATAGCTAGAATAATGAGGAAGAAAGCAAGGAAAGTAAAGACAAAACCGATAGAAAGCGTCCAAGACAAAACGACAAATAGAATCCCCAAAACTAGGATAATAATTGGCAAAGCAATATTAACAAAAGTATTGTTCTTGGTTACTTTAGGTTTGTAATAAGGGTTCTCCAAAGGTATCTGACTTGTCCTTGGAGTTTCTTTTTCTTGCTCTTTCTCCATATTCAACTCAGGCATTGGCTTAGAAGCTTTCTCCTCTAATGCCACCTGAGTTTCATCTGGTTGCGTATCTGCTACTGAGTCAGCTGTCACCTCTTCAGTAGTTTCAGAGCTATCCACCTGCTGAGCTTCAACCTGCTCAGACACTTGGGCACTTGGTTCCTCCGAAGCGATGACAAAGCCCTCTTACTCAGCTTCCATAAATTCCTCAGGACTTGGTTTACATCCATTGACGTCCTCAAAGTGACGCACCCATTCTTCTCTAGTTGCCATAGCTGACTCCTTTATCTCTTTTTCTTTATTTTATCATACTTAATCTCGTCTTATGAAAATAAGGCCGGATATAAGAGAGTATTTTTTGAGACTACCTTAGGTGCTTAAGTGACAAGATATATTATGAAAATGGATGAAAGAAGAAAAGAAACTGCCCCCAAAAGTAAGATTTTTTCTATCACACTTTTTGGGGGCAGTTCAGATATTAGTATGACTAGTTTTTTATACTTGTATAGTTATGTATCTAATCCTTTTTGATTTCCAAACTAAGCTTATAAAAACTATAAAGGCTATAAGCAATTGCAATAATTCCCAAGAATCTAAAGTATACATTATCCTTTAAACTCTTCATATAAATGCCAATTATTACAAAGAGAAAGGTATTAATCAAAATGACTAGTCTTTTATTTTCTATCTTGCCTATTTTAAGTACCAATAGTCTAATAATAAGTATCGATGGAGAGAATAAAACGGCAATTATTGTAAGTAAAATATTTTTTCTGCTAATTAAATTAGCTTTAATGTCTTTTTGAGATTCTTTTTCAATATTCATCTCTTTAAATAATAGTTCCAGTGAAACATTATCAGGTTCACTTTTTCCTAATTCCCATTTAGAAATCGTCTGACGAGTAACAAATACTTTATCTGCAAGTTCTTGCTGAGTCATACCCGTTTTAGTTCTATATTCTTTGATCAACGTGGCAATGTCCATTTTAATACCCCTAGCTTATTTCTATTCTTTGATAAAAGGTTCTGATAGCAAAATTACTATTAATATTATATAGAGAGGATGTTTATAAATAAAGTAAACAGCAACGAGTAATAGAAACAATAAAATTCTCGTAACCCACGGATATTTGTTTGATAAACTGTCCGATAAATTAACTAAAGGTTTCAGTATCAGCCCTATTAATCCAAAAGTAAGTACCCATATAAAATTAGTTTTGTTTTTCTTAATAAATTGTAACATTAAGAACACCTCCTCAAATTTGTTACTTTAATTTTATAAAGACCCATGATTAAAAGCACGCAACGAATAGTGAAATATGCGCAACTCCCTTAAAAAATAGGGTGCAACGCCCCATTTCAATATGCAAAGAGGACAATATTACCTCTTAAAAGTTCGAATGGCAGTACATTAGAATCTAAAGACAGTAAAATTTTATAATAATTAAGCCGTACTATTTTAAAGTCTATATTTACATAAACTTCTGTTTGTCTTCTCGAAGCACACTTTAACCCTGCATCCTCCTATACTCCTTCGACTTCTCACCATACCAGTCCTTAGCTGAGTAGCCAAACTGCTCTCTATATTGTTCGGAGTATTTGAAGAGGTAATAGCCTCGTAGCAAATCAATGGAAAAGATATAAGTCGCAAAGACAAAAATGACAGGAATGATAGGCATCAACATTGCATCGATACTCCCTCTGGTGTCGCTCCCGGTACAGCGGTCAAACAGTACCAGTCCAGCTGTAATCCCCGTTCCACCTAAAAAGACCAAGCCATCTGAAATCTTTTCAGTCACAAGTGCTGCCATGGGGCTAAACTCTGTCTGACTTTGCTCGAATGTATAATTTAAAAATCTCAATAGCTTTCTCCTTTATCAAGAAAAAACAGGAAGGTTTCTCCTCCTGTCCCTTAATTAATCCTCATCTGGACCTGATTTATAAGTAAGGTAGAATGTATCGTCATCTTCTTTGGTATCAAATGACAAGTAAACACTCTTGAGTTTACCATCCCCAGCCTCATAGTCACTATAAGAAATAGTCATTTCTTTTTTCGAATTCACCTTGACGAGATGTTGAGATTGTGTATTCTGCACTTGAAGCTTTAGGGTGATCCTTAACAATATCTTCAAGTTTCGTACCGTTTGATGGATCAGTGTAACCACCCTTATTGAGTGCATCAAACTATTCTTTTGTCCAGTCAGCTTTGTAAGAGCGATCAACTTCTACCTTATCTTGAGGGAATCTACCTGAAGCATATGACAAGATAAATGTACCGTCATATTGTTTCTTAAAGTTTAGGTAAACACTTTCACCATAGTCTTTACCAGAGTAATTCAACTTTCTCTCATCGCCAGAGATTTGTGCATCAGAAGCCTTACCATAAGTCTTGATGATAGACTTAACGGTATCCTTACCTGCTTTCAACTTCTTGAACTTAGATTCATTCCAATCAAATTTAGCATTTTTGTCAATGTAGTCGTTGACATCAGTGCTATCACCTTTTGAATCAGATTTAGAATCAGATTTAGAGTCAGATTTTGAATCGCTGTCATCATCTTTCTTGTCAGCGTCATCATCGTCTTTATCAGCAACTTTTGATGTCTTGCTTGAGCTTGTGTTGTCACTAGCGTTTTGAGAGATTTGGAAAATCAAACTGCCAATAGAAACAAAGAGCATGAGACCAGCAACACCTGTTGCAATAATTGAGAGCAATTTCTTGCTTGATTTAAGGCTAAAGACAAGTGAAACAACTGCCACTGCAACTGCGAGGACTGTCAAGATGATGAAGAGCCAAGCAGGACTTACGAACCATGCCAAGATTGCAAAGATTACTGAAAGTGCAATCGCAACGATTGGCAAAATAAGATTGAAGAGAGGTTTATCTGCTGAGCCAGCTGCTACTGGATTAGGAACTGTTCCAAATCCTTGAGCTGAGGAGATAGGTGCCTTTTCAAACATGCTTGAATCAAATTGTGGGGTTGGCTGTTGCACAGGTGCTTCTGAGAAAGCTTCTGCACCAACTGGTGATTCACTGCTTGCTTGTTCTGCGACAGCATCTTCAGCTGTTTCAGCCACATCTGCGATGTCATCTTGTTCTGTGACTTCTTCAGTAGTAACTGGTTCTGTCGCTACTGCTTCAGCGACAGGTTCATTAGCTGGTGCTTCTACAGATGCTGCTTGAGCAGTCAAAGCGCTAGTATCAAAGTCAGCTGCTTTAGCGTCCAAAAATTCTTGGGGGCTAGGTTTACGCCCATGTACCGACTCAAAGAGTTCAGCCCATTCTGCTTTAGTTGACATAAAAATCTCCTTTTATCAAGAAATCTAAACAAGAGGTCCCTTCGACTTGGCGAAGTTTTCTATAGTCAGGATCTAGACACCTCTCTCTGATAAGAGCAAGTAGCATATGTCCCTTAAAAAGTCCGACCTCACTTCACAACTTGAGGCAACCTTTCCCTATATCTAGTCCCATGTTAATTTTCTTGTTGATAGTTTCGTTCTACCATATTTAAAGACATCTGTTAACCGTTTCCCAAAAGGTTTTTTTCTGCTACAATAGTAGGTATAATGCACCAAAGGAGTTACATATGAAAAACATTAAAAAGTACATTCCATTAATTATTGTACTTGTTATCGCCGGACTAGGTTTTGCTTATCGAGAGAACATCTCACGCGCCGTTCGTGGAGATGCATACGTTGATAACAAGATATTCACTAAACAATTAGAAACGGCCCAAAAATCTGGAAAAGATGCCTTTCCACAGTTGTCAGACAAGGTTGGTAAGGACGAAGCCGAAGTTATCCTCCACACTTCAAAGGGTGATATCACAGTCAAACTCTTCCCTACACTTGCTCCTAAGGCTTCTGAAAACTTCTTGAAGCATGCCAAGGACAAATACTATGATGGGCTTACCTTCCACCGTGTAATCAAGGACTTCATGATTCAAAGTGGTGACCCTAAGGGTGACGATACTGGCGGAGAATCTATCTGGAAGAAAGGGTTCGCTGTTGAGCCTACACCATTCCTCTACAACATCCGTGGCGCACTTGCTATGGCTAATACTGGTGCTAAAGAGTCAAACTACAGCCAATTCTACATTGTTCAAAACAAGGATGATCAAAGCAAACAGCTAGGAAATGATGGCTATCCAAAACCTATCATTGACGCCTACAAAAAAGGTGGTTACCCAGCTGGTGATACCAAATATACTGTCTTTGGACAAGTCATCAAAGGCATGGATGTCGTTGATACCATTGGCAATCTTGAAGTCGATGACAACAGCAAACCAAAAGAAAATGTAACGGTCAATTCCGTTGTAGTCGTTAAAGACTACAAATTCAAATAAGTCAAAAGCACCCGTGAGAACGGGTGGCTTGCTCTTCGGCTGAAAGCCTCTACTACCGGCCGAGGCCTAAAGGCCCACCGAATGGTTTCCCTTCAGCACAACCTTTGCTAGCTGACCCGTCTAGCGCGTCTCTTTAAGACTACTTTCTTTTATTCTTCTCACCTGTAAACGGATCATACTCCTCAAAAAGACTGAGCTGTTCTGTTATCACGCCTTCTTGTAATTGATTACGAATATATTCTTCAATTCGCTTCTGATTTCGCCCAACCGTATCAAGATAAAACTCTCGACACCAAAATTTGCGATTCCCATATTTATACTTTAAATTAGCGTGTCGGTCGAATATCATTAAACTACTTTTACCCTTTAAATATCCCATAAATGAAGAAATACTTAGTTTCGGTGGTATACTCACTAACATGTGAATATGATCTGGGCAAGCTTCTGCTTCATGTATTTCAACACCTTTTCTTTCACATAATGACCGTAAGATTTGACCTATACTTGCTTTGTATTTCCCATAGATTATCTGACGTCTATATTTCGGTGCGAAAACAATATGATACTTACAATTCCATGTAGTATGTGCTAAACTATTATTATCCTGTCTCATCAGGAGTCCTCCTTTTGTATATTAGCTAGTGGTCGGGAAACCTTATCTAATATAACACTTTAGGGGGGACTTTTTTGATACATCGCTAAAAGCTTTTCGAAA
This sequence comes from Streptococcus sp., assembly GCA_003521145.1. Lineage (GTDB taxonomy): Bacteria > Bacillota > Bacilli > Lactobacillales > Streptococcaceae > Streptococcus. The sequence continues at coordinate 16,485 of DOTL01000020.1, forward strand.
ACCACCAGCACAGCTAGTGGTTTTCGTAAGACAACAAAAATCCGAGAAATTGATTCTCGGATTTCTTTTTTATTTAACAGCGGTGAGGAGATAATCACCAGTGTTAACACGAGCTTCTTTAGTCGTTAAGATATCATCAAAGTCAGCTGTATTTGTTACAATGACTGGTGTGATGACTGGTAATTTAGCGTCCCGGACAGTTGCTAGGTCAAATTCTATAAGTTTTTGACCCGCTTCTACGACATCCCCTGCTTCCACATAGGTCTTGAACCCTTTACCAGCAAGAGAAACAGTATCCTTTCCAATATGGATGAGAAGCTCTGCGCCATTTTCAATTGTCAAACCGATAGCATGACCAGTAGGGAGGACTAAATCAACCGTTGCCTTAGTTGGTGCAACCACTACACCATCAGTAGGGTCAATAGCGATTCCTTTGCCCATAGCTCCTGAAGCAAAGACTTGATCAGGAACTTGGTTAAGTGGTACGATATTCCCGATAAGTGGGCTAGCAATGATTTCTTGTTGAATTTCTTTAGGAGCAGGTACAGCTTCCTCAGCTTTTTCTTCAACCTTAGCTTCTCCACTACCGTATAGATTTGGTACTCGTACAAAGAGTTGGATGAGGAAGGCAAGAACACCACCCACAATGGTAATGATAACTTTAGAAAGGTTACCGTCAGGCCCAATAAGGCTTGGGAAGACAAAGACACCCATAGCACCCGTTGAATACATCTTAATATCTAGGGCCATCATGGCAGCCCCCATAAGGCCTGAAACATCACATGAAATGTAGAATGGCGTTTTCATTGGAAGAGTTACCCCATAGATAGCAGATTCTGTAACCCCAAAAATAGATGAAATGAAGGCTGGCATAGAGATGTTACGGACTTTTTCTTCTTTCGTTTTAAGCATGATAGCTCCAAACACACCTGTTTGCGTGAAACATGGAAGAATAGCTGCCAAAAGAATACTTGAACTTCCGTTTGTTGTCACATCTAAGATAGCAGGGGGAACAAGTGCCCAGTGCATTCCGAACATAACCAAGACTTGCCACAAAATACCCAGTATAAGACCAGAGACAATCGGACTAAAGTTCATAATCGCTTGGAAAAGACTTGTCAATCCATCAGAGAAAGTATTAGTAACTGGTCCTACCACCAAGAATGTTAATGGGACAGTAATGAGTAATGTAAAGAAGGGTACTACGAAGACTTTAATGACATCTGGAGTAATCTTGGTAAAGAATTTTTGAATGTATGAAGCTACCCAAACGGCCAAGATAAAAGGAATTACAGTTGAGAGTTACCCCCCTACAGGAAGCGCAAACGGAATATCTCCTAGAACATGACCCTGACCAGCTTTCTGAAGAGCAGTCACCATCGTAGCAATATCAGGATAAACAAGTGCCGCTGAGATCGCAATAGCTGTAAACTCATTAACCTTGAAACGACGAGCAGATGTCAAGGCAATCAAGATTGGCAAAAACTGGAAGAAACCATCTCCTGCTGCATTCAAGATGACATACATAGGGCTTGTTGCAGCTGACAGGCCACATGCCGCCATGATAGCGACTTATTCCTTTGATAATCCCGGCTGCAGCCAAAGGTCCAAGGAAAGGTTGGAAAATACTTGAAACCAAAGATACAAAGCGGTCAAAGGGATTCCCTTTAGGCGCATCACCTTCATCAAAATCAAGACTACTACCTGCTAGAAGACCTCCAACCTGGAGAATCTCCGCATAAACATCAGGGACAGGGTTACCAATAACCACCTGATATTGACCACCTGCCTTAACAACAGTAACAACACCGTCACGGTTCTTAAGGTAGTCATATCATCTGCTTTAGACTCATCTTTCAAATCAAAGCGCAAACGTGTTACACAATGTTTTAAGCTATTGACATTTTCCTTACCACCAACGTGTTTGAGAATGTCTTCAGCTAATTCAGTATATTTAGCCATAAGGGCTCCTTTCTTTTCCAGGATTTCAGTTTTTTCGAGGCTTTTTCAACGAAAAAAACCTAAATAAATACCAAGAACCAATCAGGGTTACTATACACTACTCCCATTAGTTTTTCGTATTTATCTAGGTTTTGCCTGCTTACCAGTAACAATCCTTTTGCTTTGGTTTTATAATATCAGAGTTCAAATGTTTTTGCAAGCCCTTACAAAAACATTTTTTTCGAGGTAAAATCTTGACCAAGATAATAAGTCATGATAAACTATTGTTAGTTAATAAACTAACAGAAAGAGAGTTACACGATGAAAACAAGAGCAATTATTGAATTTAAAGACACATACGCTAGCATGGAATGCCACGAACTCGGTTACCAAACCAAGGAAACTACCTTGGCTATTATTTCTCCCACTGGACATATTCTATCAAGTACACCGCTTTTCAGAAAGGCATATGGTTCAAACACTGCTCACATCGACCAGCTTCCTTTCAATATAGATGATCTCAGTATCACAGCAAAAGGTCTCAGTAAAAAAGCTAAAGCCAACTTGGAAGATTGGATTGCCCATACTATCATTCTTCCAATGGACTATGATAAGTATTTCACTAAGCATCAAGAACTTTTGCACCTCTTAGCAGAGTCACCAATCATCGAGTCTGTCCAAGCTTTAACTTATAAGACAGTGAAGATTCATTTTTCCGAAGCACTCAATGATGAGCATATTCGCCAACTACAAGGGTTTATTCTTGCTCAGGCAGGAATCTATAGCTATATTGGGACATCTACAGTTTCAGACCGAAATGCCTGCCAGGCTCTTGAATGGGCTAAACTTGATGTAAATGGTCGTTCACACAACGATCATAAGCCTGCTATTTTCCATCGTAGCAAGGGCCTCTTAGGTGGTTTCCTTCACCACGAAAACCAAGAAAATATTGCATAAATAGTTACTGGGACACCTTGTGTCCTTTTTTTGCAACAAAAAACTCACCATAAAGGTGAGCTAAATTGATTTATTTACTGAGTTTCCAGTTACTATAGATACTAAATACGACAATCCAGATGGCTGCTCCAATAGCTCCGACAACTGTTGACTTTTGCAAGAAGAGACAAACAAAGACGAAGATGAAGAAAAGGATAGTCAATGGATTAAGAATCTTATAGGCTGGCATAAGGAATCCATCTGCCATGAACTCTTGAGATTTACGGTACTTGAGATGAGCAAGCATAGTCAAGATATATATGGCGATGTAGACACCCGATGATGATGCCGTAATCAAAGCGAAGGCATCAGATACACCAGGCAAGACATTGATGAAGGCTGAAACACATACCACAATGGCTGAAACAATGATGGCACGTGAAGGAATACCATTACGTGACAAGGTATCTAGCTTCAAAGCTTTCATGACTTTACTATTTGGTGTTTCCTTAGCAATTTGGAAGAGGTGACGACCTGTAGAGTAAAGTGTTGAGTTCAATGATGACGCCGCTGCTGTCAAGACAACAAAGTTAATGAAGGCCGCTGCCCACTTGATACCAGCCATTTGGAAGACCGTTACGAACGGTGATTCATTAACTGGAAGTTTTTGCCATGGGAAGATAGCCATGATGGCAATGAGGGCACCCACATAGAAGATGACAATACGAATCGGAATCTCCTTGATTGCCTTTGGTAAGACCTTACGTGGATTTGCTGTCTCGGAAGTTGTAATCCCTACAAATTCGATGGCTTGGTAAGCAAAGAAGACCATTTGGAAGGTCATAACAAAGCTTACCCAACCTTTAGGGAACATCTGAAATCCGTGTGTAATATTGGCAAGGCCAGCATGTCCAGCAGGCGTTTCAAAGTTGGTTGCTACCATGAAGATACCTGTTGCGATAAGAGCAAGAATGGTGATAATCTTGATCATTCCAAACCAAAACTCAACTTCTCCGAAAATCTTAACCGCAATCAAGTTAACCGAGCTCAGGATAATCAAGAAGACAATCTGAATCTGCCAGGCAGGCCAACTTGGGAACCAATATTGGACATAGGTTGATACGGCCGTAATTTCTGCCATTCCAAGGAATATCAGTGATACCCAGTAAGACCAACCCGAGAAAAATCCCCAGCCCTTACCAAGGTATTTCGTAATAAAGTTGATAAAGGTGTGTTGGTCAGGATCCATATAGAGCATCTCACCGATCGCTCGCATCATAAGATACATGAAGATACCAGTTAGTATATATACTAGGATGATTGAAGGTCCTGTTAGGGAGAGAGAACGCCCTGCCCCGAGGAATAGACCTGTACCGATCGTACCAGCGATGGCAATCAGCTGGACGTGACGGTTTTGAAGACCACGCACCATCCCATTCTCAGTCTGGTTGTCGTCGTCTTTATGATGTTGCTTTTGCGACATTTTTTTCACTCCAATTCTATTGAGCACAACTCACTGAATCATGCCATTTTTAACATAACTTATATTCTACCATTTTTGGAATAATTGGTCAATTTTATACAGAATATTCAGAATTTTATGCTTCAAAACAAGGGCTTGGAAAAATTCCAAACCCTTGTTCATCGTTATTATGATTCAGGATCATCGAGACTACGGCCATGCAAGCCTCTTTCACGTTGTATTTGACGTAGTTTTTCAGGTGTCACATCGTTACCCTCTTCGTTAACCACTTTAATTCCTTCGATATGATGACGAACTGAACGACGATAGCCCTCAATGTATTCTTCACGAAGTTTTGCTTGTTCCACTGCTTCTTCTGGAGTCAAACCTTCTGTTTTTTTCTTTTTAGCAAGCTCATTGATTCGAGCAATTTTTTTAGGATCCATTCTCTTTTACCTCTATTTTGTGTTCAATTGGTTGAAAGCTGCAACAGCGTTAGCTTTCGCTACAAGGCCTGCAAGAAGTGCCAAACGGTTGTTTTTAACAGCTTCATCTTCTGCCATAACCATGGTATTGTCAAAGAAAGCATCGATGACTGGGCTAAGAGCAAAGAGCTGAGCCAATTTGTCACTAGCTGAACCAGTCAATTCAAGCTCTTCAATCGCTTTAGAAAGGGCTTTTTCTTGATCATTTTCAAAGAGACTGGCATCGACTGCTACTGAAGCATCTGTTTTTTCTGCCAAGTTGAAGGCACGAGAAAGTGACTCAACAGCTGCCTTGTAACCATCAGCCTTAGCAGCTTCTGAGAGGGTATCAGCTGCTTCAAGCATATCAGCCACGACAAAGTTTGAAGCAGCAAGAACGGCTTCTTTGATATCTTTAGATGTGCGTCCCATCATCTTGTCCACACGCGCCTTGATGAAGTTGATGACTTCTGCTTGATTGTCATAAGAAAGACTATCAAATGAAAGGGAGTAAAGGCTGTCGATCAACTCATCCATAGGGATGTGCCAACCAAAAGCATCCAAGATACGTACAATCCCTTGCGTTGCACGACGAAGCGCATAAGGGTCATTTGAACCTGATGGAATCAAGTCAACTGAGAAGAAGGAAAGGAGAGTATCCAATTTATCTGCAAGCGCAAGGATAGCACCAACCTTAGTCTCTGGAAGAGCTCCGTCTGCTGAATCAGGAAGGTAGTGCTCACGGATAGCTGTCGCTACCGCAGCATCTTCGCCAGCGAGGAGGGCGTATTTTTCACCCATGATTCCTTGCAATTCATCGAACTCTCCGACCATACCAGTCAAGAGGTCAAATTTGTAGATTTCAGCTGCACGCGCTACAGCTGCCGTTTCTTCAGCAGTCAACCCAGCTTGCTCAACCAATGAAGCCGCAATAACACCAGCACGAGCCATGTGTTCTGAAAGAGAACCAATTTTTTCATGGAAAGTCACGTTAGCCAATTTAACAACGAGGTCTTCAATCTTAAGTTTTTGGTCTTCACGCCAGAAGAATTCACCATCTTCAAGACGGGCCACCAATACCTTTTCATTTCCTCGAACGACATTTTCCAAATGCTCGGCGTTACCATTACGGACTGAGATGAAATTTGGTTTCAACTTACCATCAAGGTCACGTACAACAAAGTAACGTTGGTGCGTTTCCATTGAGGTCACCAAAACTTCTTCTGGAACATCCAAATACTTAGTATCAAAACTTCCCATAAAGGCAGTTGGGTATTCGACCAAGTTCAAGACTTCATTCAAAAGGCCTTCTTCGATTTGAACTTGAACACCTTGTTCTGCTTCGATGGCTTTGATTTGCTCACGAATCATATTTTCACGTTCTTTGCTATCCGCAATCACGTTAACGGTACGAAGGTCTTCCTCATAAGAATCCGCATTGGTAATTTCTACTTCATGTCCAAGGAAACGGTGGCCACGACTCAAACGACCTGACTTGATATCCAAGAAATCAAGGTCGAGTGCTTCATCACCCAAAAGAACTGTCAAGGTGTGAACTGGGCGAATATATTCAAATGTGTTGTTAGCCCAGTGCATGCTGACAGGGAAAGTCAATGAAGCAAGCACTTCTGGAACGCCAGCCAAAACTTCTTTAGCTGGTTTTCCAGCTTCGTGTTTCGTCACATAAACGTACTCTTCACCTTTAACTTCACGGAATTCGATGTCATCAACGGTCAAGCCTTTCCCACGGACAAATCCTTGCGCTGCTTTTGAAAAGTCACCTTCTGCATCCAAGGCGATTTTCTTAGAAGGTCCTTTAAAATCTTCGGTCAAATCAGATTGTTGATCAGCCAAACCAATCACACGGACGGCCAAACGGCGTGGTGTTGAGAAGGTTTGAATGCTTTCGTATGAAAGACGGTTGTCATCCAAGAAGGCTGCCATTTTCTCACCGAGTTGTTTTTCACTTGGTGTGACAACGTAGGCTGGCAACTCTTCAAGCCCAAGTTCTACTAATAAGTTTTTTGTCATGTTTTTTCCTTTACAAAATTCTTCTTGTTGATAGTCACCTTAGGTACTGGGAACGTTGATAACTAACTTTGTGAGGCTGTAGGGAAATCTTATGTCTCCTTGACATCGATTTCCAACAGTCTCATCAAAGTGGATTTAGCTAACTGATTTTTGAACCTAGCGTTTTAAAAATCCCATATACCAGTACGGCGGCGCCTATCCCTTTAGCAAGTCTTTGACTTGCCTCTGGGTAGTCATGTGGGCTCACCTTGTTTGCCCATTTTCCATTCTTGTAACTCTTTTTATTCTTCCTCTTCTGCTAGGAGTTTGGCGCGTGTGGCTTCGTCAAGAAGTGGGTAACCAAGTTTCTTACGTTCTGCGACGAAAGTTTTGGCTACGACACGGGCCAAGTTACGGATACGGGCAATATAGCCGGCACGTTCTGTAACGGATACTGCTCCACGAGCATCAAGTAAGTTGAAGGTATGTGAACACTTCAAAACATAGTCATAGGCAGGGTGAACAAGACCCAATTCCAAAGCACGTCCTGCTTCTTTTTCAAATTTTTCGAAGTTTTCAAGAAGCATATCTTGGTCAGAAACTTCAAAGCTGTATTTTGAGTGTTCATATTCTGGTTGAAGGAAGATTTCTCCGTATTTAACGCCTGGAGCCCACTCAATATCATAAACTGAATCTACTTCTTGGATGTAAGAAGCCAAACGTTCCAAACCGTAAGTGACCTCAGAAGTTACCGGACCAGTTGCCAAACCACCAACTTGTTGGAAGTAGGTGAACTGAGTGATTTCCATACCGTCAAGCCAAACTTCCCAACCAAGACCAGCTGAACCAGTTGAAGGGTTTTCCCAGTTATCTTCAACGAAACGAATATCATGTTCCAAAGGATTGATGCCCAATTTTTCCAACGACTCAAGGTAGAGTTCTTGAATGTTTGATGGTGATGGTTTCATAACCACTTGAAACTGATGGTGTTGGTAAAGACGGTTTGGGTTTTCCCCGTAACGTCCATCAGCTGGACGACGAGATGGCTCTACATAAGCCGCATTCCATGGCTCAGGACCAATGGCACGAAGGAAGGTGTAAGGACTCATTGTTCCCGCACCTTTTTCATTATCATAAGCCTGCATGAGCATACAACCCTGGTCATTCCAGTATTGTTGCAAGGTCAAAATAATTTCTTGAAATGTTAATTTCTTAGACATCGAATACTCCTTAATTTAAATGATTTCTTACGACATGAGTCTGCCCCGTCGATCATACGAGACAAGACGAGTTAGTACTGCGTCTAGCTCAGGCACCCTAGTGCTGAGCCTAGGGCAGTCCGACTATAAGGAGGTCTCTACCACTGACACAGTGGAAAGTCAATTTTTTAGACATTATTTACTCCTTATTCATAAAGTTTCTTGTGACTCAGGATGCAAAAAGAACCGTGTCTCTGCTCCTAAGTCGTTTGACCTAGGGGCGTCAGAAACGCGGTTCCACCCTAATTTATTACTTCATTTTATCTGTTTGTACTCAGCTCTTTGCTGAGAGAAAGTGCCACTTGCTTACTTTGCTCTACTTGGCTTTCACTATCCCAAGCTCGCTAGAAAAACGCCATAAGCCCTTCTTTCTTATCAGTATTATAGCAGAAATAGAGAAACTTGTAAAATAAAATTTTAATCCTTCTTACTGATTCCCATTTCCTGACGGACATGCGCATGGGAATCTTCATGGAGAATGTCATTATCAATAATTGAAGCTTCTCGAAGTTCTTCGGCCCTTTTCTTGTCCTGATGAGTCAAGTCTTGATTGGGATCATAAGCTTTCTCAACAATAGACAAGAGATGGTTTTGAATATCTTTTTCATTACGAATCTTAGTTTTTTTGCGGTAGCTAGCTACAACTAGCACTACCAACATCAGCATTTCCAGATAACCAATAATAGGATACATAACCGCTACCAGTTGACGGAAGCCCATGAAGGAACTAGCGAAACCAAGAAGGGCAAATGCAGCCACAAAGAACTTGAAGCGTTTTTCACTACCTGCTGAAAAGCGTTTACCAAGGGCATAGTAGAGACTAAAGACGGTATTAAAAATTAAACCAAGAATCACTAAAGCGTAAAATTTCGCAAAGATAGGGTTCATTTCCTTAGCAATAGCCAACATAGGAACATCCGAGCTAGCAATCTTATCACTGTTAGCAAAAGGAATCAAGGTTGTGACAAAAAAATCACCCCAACCATAAATTCTCACCAGCCCCCACTCTTTTCAGCTTCATTGATTTTGAGAATAGAGCCACCCATGACAAAGGCCATGGCTATAGCTGACATGACACAAACGGTAAAATAGTTAACCACAGACAGCCAAATAATCGGAAAAGGAGATTGAATGGTTGCGACACCTTATCTATCACAGCAAAATCCCAGTGACGTCCTAAAACATTGGTCACGAATATCATGGCAATCATAACCAAAATCATAGGGGTAAAAACTCCAATAACACCGATAATTTTTTGAAATCTAGAAAACTCACAAAGATAGTCGGAGCTGTACACAGGAAGGCACCTACCCAAATCGGAAAGCCGAACTGTTGGTTTAAGTTAGTCCCTGCACCTGCTGTCATCACAAAGCCAAACAGGAAACAAGTGATAATCAAAGCGATATCCAAAATACGGTAAATCACAGGATGACTGATTTCTGCCACGACTACTGAATGCTCGTCTGAGCGATAATAACTTCCCAGAGCAATCATGAGTCGTCCAAAGCCAACATGCAAAACTCCTAGAACTATGACACCTATCAGTCCCCAGGCTCCAAAACTAACAAACTACTATAAGAGGTCCTGTCCTGAAGATACCCCTGCACCAATCATTACACCGACATAGGCCAGGGCAATGCTCCAAATACGTTTTTGACATATTACCTCCTGTAAAATACAAAGTATTTCTATTTTACACTACTCTAACACCTTTGTAAAAATCAATAAAACACAGCACCTTCATAAGAAAGTGCTACTCATACTCTTATTTTTCCCAACCTTTTCGTCCATCAATATAGGTTGCTTGTAAGTCCAAGGAGTCATCTAATACGATAAAATCAGCTGGTAAACCTTCTTTTAGGCTTCCACAAGTATTTTCAAGCCCAACCGATTTAGCTGGAACACTAGTGGCCATTTGTAAGGCTTGAGCAACTGTCACAAGTCCCCAGTCAACCACATGTTTAACACCATCTTTGAGTTGTAGGATAGATCCAGCTAGGTTACCACCTTCCTTGAGACGGGCGGTACTATTTTCAACGATGACAGGAAGTTCACCCAGCATATAGTCCCCATCAGGACGTCCTCCCGCTGACATACAGTCCGTAATAAGGGCAACTCCTTGAGGAGTCTTTTGCTTGATAAGAACCTTACAAGCTGCAGGGACCACGTGATGACCATCTGCAATCAGTTCACCTATAGTTTCAGGACTATCAAAGGCTGCACCAACCATACCAGGCTCACGGTGGGTAAAGCCACGCATCCCGTTATAGACGTGAACCCAAACGGACGCCCCGGCTTCCACTGCTGCCATGGCTTCTTCATATGTGGCATTGGAATGACCCAGAGCGATTGTCACACCTTGCTTGGTTGCTTCTTGGATAAATTCAGCTACTCCCTCACGTTCAGGAGCAAGAGCCAATTTAATCAGTTTTCCTTGAGCCGCCTCCTGCCATTCCTTCAATTGTTCCACACTTGGATTGCCCATATACTTAGGATTTTGAGCTCCCTTGTAGGTTTCAGTGAAATAAGGTCCTTCAAAGAAGAGCCCTTGAATTTTGGCACCAGTCTCCTTACCAACCGTATTAGCTGTTGTTTGGCAAATAGCCTTCAACTCTTCAAATGGAGCTGTTAAAGCTGTCGGTAAGAAGGAGGTCACACCTGCTGAAAGCAAGGCTTGACTCATGCCTAGAAGACTTTCCTCAGAATTATCCATGACATCATAACCCGCAAATCCATGAATGTGAGTATCTACAAGACCCGGAGAAATCTGATAATCACTGTAATCTAGCACCTCTGCACCTTCTGGTACATTTTCCGTCCAGTCACCAAAACGGCTATCCTCAACCGCTAGGTAGCCACCTTCCTTGATTTTATGTTCAAAGTAAAAACGTTTGGCTGAAATATAATAGGTCATAGGAGCACCTCTCATCATTTTTCTATATTTTTAATACACTTTCATTATAACAAAAAGCCGAGAAATTTTCTCGACTTTCTCTATTAAATCACACCTTCTGTAACCTTTTCAACAAGGTTAATCGCATGGTCTGCGATACGTGTGTAATGTGAGAGGTAATCAACATAGTTGATACCTGCTTGCGCAGTACACTCACCATTGTTAAGACGTTTGGTATGTATTTTACGCAATTGTTTTTCAAGTTTTTCCAACTCTTCATGGCGAAGGATGACTTGACCTGCAAGTACCTTATCGTCATCTACAATAACACGAATACTATCAAGGGCGATACGGTGAGTCCGGTTGTAAACATCCGCAAGCTCAGTCTTGGCAGTATCAGAAAATTCAATTCCCTTATTATGAATGTGTTGTGAAAGGTTTGCACTTGCAACTGCAAGGTCACCAATACGCTCCAAGTCACGAACAGAGTCAAGCACACTTGCCAACACTTCATTTTCAGAAACACTTAGAGATTCGTTAGAGATGTCAATCAAGTAAGTTGTCAACTCTTCGTCAATACTATTAACTGCTGTTTCATACTTCTCAACCTTATCGAAGTATTTTTCATCTCCCTTAGCAAAGAAAGCATAGGAAGCTTCCAAAGACTGGATGGCGTATGATGCCAAGTGTACCAATTCTTTCTTAGCGTTACCAAGGGCGATAGCTGGTGCTTGTGTGATAAGCAAACGGTCCAAGTAGAGTGCTTCGTACTTGTTAATCTCATCTTCACCAGGAATAATCTTAGTCACAAGGTAAGCCAAGAGTCCGATGAATGGGAATTGAACAATAGTATTTGCAATGTTAAAAGTACCGTGAGCAAAGGCGATAGTCATCTCAGGCGTCAAACCAAGCACAGACTTAAACCATTGAATCAAGGCTGTGAATGGTACCAAGAGAATCAAACACAAGACCGTCCCAATGACGTTGAACAGTACGTGAGCCCCTGCCACACGTTTAGCTGCAATATTTGAACCAAGAGCAGCTAGAACCGCTGTGATAGTTGTCCCAATATTATCCCCAAAGAGGATTGGAAGGGCACCTTGCAGATTAAGCAAACCACCTGAGTAAAGACTCTGAAGAATACCGATGGTTGCTGCTGACGATTGAATCAACATGGTCAAGCCAGCACCGATGATAACCCCCATGACTGGGCGATCACCCAAGGTTGCCAAGTAGTCCTTAAAGGCTGTAACGGACTTCAAAGGTTCTACCGCATCTCCCATAAGGTTAAGGGCAAAGAAAATCCCCCCAACACCAAACAAGATACGTCCTAGATTATTGAGCTTCTTATTACTTGTGAAGAAGAGAAGTGCTGCCCCTAGGAAAATCACTGGAAGGGCATAATCACCTAGCTTGAAACCAATCATGAAGGAGGTTACGGTTGTCCCGATATTTGCCCCCATGACAATCCCAATAGCCTGACGAAGACTCAAGAGCCCTGCCGAAACCAGACCGACGACAATAACGGTAACCCCTGAACTCGACTGAATCAAGGCCGTCATGACAATACCAATCAAAACCCCTAAAAACGGGTTGCTGGTATACTTATCGATGTAAAAGCGCAACTTATCCCCGGCTGCTTGTTGAAGACCATCTCCCATGTACTTGATACTAAAGAGGAAAAGCCCCAAACCACCGAGGAAAGAAAACGCAATATCTTGCCAATTTACTGACACATTTTTGTCCTCATTATTTAAAAATTTTCGGTTAAACCGACCTTCCTATTGTATCGATTTATTAGGGAATAGACAAGGCTTTTTCCACAAAATAATAGAAAGATCAGAAGAAATTCTGACCTTTCTAGATGTCTCAATTAATCCACTTGAATATAACGGCGAACACCACTATAGCTAATGTAAGAAATCCAACTACGACTGTCTTGCGTACATAACCTTCAAATCGAAGTTAATCTTATCGCCTGCTTCTAAGTAAAATTCTACTGAAGCTTTATCACTAGGTATATTTTTGACAGCCGTACGTTTGGTAAGCGTGTAGCTACCAGATTCTGATATACCACCATCAATGGGAAGTTGATTGTCAGTAACTGTCTCGTCTTTAGGTAGCGTCATATTATCTGATTCTTTAAGGTAGACTTTTGTTCCACCAGTACTGGTTACTTGAATGATATCTTGTTCATAGCTTGGACCAGAAACAGCTACCTTTTTAGAGACAAAGCTAATATCTCCAACAATACCAGAGGTGTCACCCCTATCTCTTGAAAGGGTGCATCATACTTACCTGAGCCTTCTTGATAATTATCTTTCGGATGCACATAATTGTGAACTGTCGCTTGACCTTGGGCAGTGATATCTCCTACTAGGCTGGCATTATTAAAGACCAGACGACTGCCATCACTGGACTTCCAAGTTCCAGCAATACTATCAAACTGACCACGCGCTACCGCACTCATATCCATATCCACAGTGGTCACTTGCGTATCTGTTTTAGCTTGAGCTTGACTGCTAGATTGAGTGCTTGAAGTTTGACTATCACTTGAGTTCTTTGGCACTTGGGATTGACTAGCTGAAGACTGACTCTCGTTTAAAGACTTAGGAGTTTGGGACTGGCTGCTTGAGGGAGCTGATGAACTATTTGAAGATGATGACTGAGCCTGACTACTATTTGAACTTAGGGCAGAAGCCTTTTTGCTACTTGGTGCACTTGAAGATTCTGTCTTTGAACCAGAAGACTCCTTGACCTTTACACTAGACTTGCTAGTCTTACCACTATCTTTACTGGATGATTTAGCCTTACTTGATAAGGTCACCTGGCTACTCTTAGGCGTCTTATCTGATAAACTCGATTCGTTATGGCTGGAACAGGCCGTCAGCAAAGCCATTTAGGAAAGGGTAACCATGGAAAGCACGATTTCTCGGGAAAATTTGTTTTTCATAATCATTTCCTTATTTCTAATCTTTCGTAAAAAGTAAAGATAGGACCTATGTTACAAGGAAACATAAGGCCCTCTCTACTTTTAAGGGAACAATCTTTTCTACACTTTTATTATATCATTTTCTAATGTAAACGCTAACATATCAGGGTTGTAAATTCTAAAAAAGAGATGAGAATATCTTGAATCCTTGTGATATAATGGAGACAAAAATTGAAAGTTATACCATGACAATCTATCTTATAGCACAAGTATTCTCAGCCATAGGTGCCCTATGTGTCGCCATATCCTCTTTTGCAAAATCAAAAAATAACATGCTCGTCTGGCAAATTACCGACTATATTTTTACTGCTATTGCCAACCTACTTCTAGGGGGCTATACGGGTGCTTTAACCATTAGTATTTCCATCATTCGTAATAGCTTGATGGTCAAAAAGAAGATGACCAAAACTATCTTGACCATCCTCATCATTATTCAAATCATCGTCGGAACCTATCTCAATCAACTTGGGATTATTGGTTATTTACCTATAATTTCCTCAGTCTCCTATAGCCTAGCGATTGCTACCACACCAAACCTTCAGTGGCTTCGCTGGGTCATTATTGAAAATATGTTACTCTGGCTCATTTACGATTTGACCATTCAGGCTTACCCAGCTGCCATCACTGACGTCACTATCACACTAACCACTCTCATTGCCATTATCAGAAATCGAAAAACCTTTAGCAAACAATAAAGCTAAAGGTCTTTTTCTTATAGAGCCCAAGTACGAATGGCGTGTGCCACACCTGCCTCGTCATTTGTCAAAGTCACATACTTACACAAATCTTTAATATCGTCACTAGCATTACCCATGGCAACACTTTGACCGACGAATTGAAGCACTTCAAGGTCATTAGCAGCATCACCCAGAACCATGACTTGTTCTGGAGCAATTTCAAGCTTTTCCGTCAAATGCTTAAGTCCACTAGCCTTAGTCGCCCCTTGTGGCATGATTTCAAAGATATAGTCTTGGCTACGAACTGTGCTATAGCTCTGACCAAGTCTATCTTGCACAGTGTTTTGGAAGGCGTCCAAAGGTGCAGAATCAGCCATATACATGGCTTGGAAAATCACTTGCCCCTCCGCAAAGATTTCTTCCAAACTTCTAGCCTTCGCTTCTGTGAAAACAGTGCTAGCATCATAAGCTACTAGCTCAGGCACTTCATCGCCCACAACATAGTAAGTCTTCTCACCGGCCAAGGTTAGAGCCACCTCTGGAAAACCTTCGCAAGCCTGCAAGAGTTCTTCCATCTCAGAGCGAGATAAACTTTCAGATTGTATCAACTGCCAATTTTTTGTCTCATAAGTAGAACACCCATTGTTCATAATAATATACTCTTCTTCACTCAGTCCTAATTTCTCAAAATATGGAAGAATACCTGAACGTGGGCGTCCTGTACAAAGGACAATTTTGATACCTGCCGCAGCTGCTTCTTGAATAGCCTTAATATTCTCTGCAGGAATCTCTTTTTGGCTATTTAAGAGCGTCCCGTCCATATCTATTGCAATGAGTTTCACTTGATTCTGATTCATTTTACTCTCCTTCGACCTAATAAGTATCATAAATGGTTAACTGGTATTGTTCAATGATGCTGTTTAATTTGTCTCCATAAGTTGTATCCGTAGCGTAGACCCCTGTTAGGGCAGCTGTCGCATACTTATAATTCTTAGTATTGGAACGGTGCACCCCTACATAGTAGCTTCCCTCAAGAAAATCCACATAGTCTTGTAAAGAATTTTCCACAGAACCATAAGAACGAAAAGCCGCATCAATATAGTAAGCATTACCCTTACCATCATCCTCCCAGGTCGGTAGGGTCACACTTTGACCATTGTAATCCCCCTTAATCCCAAAGAAGTTATAAGACGGCTTCTGACTCAAACCGGATTGTCCAGAGTCGGATTCCAAGATGGCCTGAGCAATCATAACAGATGCATAAAGATCGTTTCTAGCCGCCAAATAGCGGGACGTCTCGCCAATCTCGGCAATAAAAGCAACCGTTGTCTCATCCGTAGGTGTCATGTTCTTTTCCATAGTCAACCTTGGAAAATTTAATCTAGCTAGGAGTCCCAATGAGGCAAATAGGCCAATAAAAATCAGACTCCACTTCTGGAAAAATTTAGGAAAGAGCAAGAAAGACTTCTTTTTCTTTTTAGTTTTCTTAGGTCTAGCTTTCAACTTACTTTTCTTTTTTCCTTTTGCCAATTGGTCACCCCCTCAATCATACTAAGTCCTCTAAGTATATCAAAATTCACTAAAAAAAACCTAAACCAACCGGTTTAAGCCTCCATTATATTAAATAGCGTCGCCACCACGTTCACCAGTACGAATACGGATAACATCATCAATAGGAAGAATAAAAATCTTCCCATCACCAACTTCCCCTGTCGCCACAGCGCTACGAATAGCATCAACAACTTCGTCAACTGCCATATCTTTGACTACAATTTCAACCTTAACCTTAGCTAATATGGTAGGAACAATTCGCTGTCCACGAACAAACTCCGCAAAGCCACGTTGATTACCATAACCCAGAACTTGACTAACAGTCATCCCCTTGGCCAAGCCACTACCAGTCAAGGCATTTTTTAAATCTTCCAATTTATCCGAACGAATAATCGCTTCTACTTTTTTCATCTGTATTCTCCTACGAATCTAAGCCCATAAAGGTTGGATAGGCTGTTTCCTTGTGTTCACAGTCATCAAGACCAATAGCTTCATCACGGTCACTAACACGCAAAGGCATATAGTGAGCAATTACTTTAATAATACCATAGGTCACAAGAGCAGACCAAATAGCTGTAAAGATAATAGCTAAAATAGTCACTACAAACAGATTCGCCTTTCCATAAATTAAGCCAATATTGGTCTTATCTAGTGCTAAACCTGGTGTCGTAAAAATCGCAGTAGCCAAACCACCAAAGATACCTCCAATGCCGTGGCAACCAAAAGCATCCAATGCATCATCATAGGCAAAACGTTTTTTCAAGACAGAAATAGCATAGAAACAAATCGGACTAGCCATAATACCAATTAGAATGGCACTCCAAATGGAAACAAAACCAGCTCCAGGTGTGATTGCAACCAGACCTGCCACCAAACCAGTTGAACTACCAACCAAGGATGGATGTCCTGTGACATGTTTTTCAATTGTCAACCATGAAAACATGGCTGCAGCCGCTGACACATGGGTAGTCACAAGAGCGTGAACTGCCAAGCCATTAGCAGCCAAGGCTGATCCTGCATTAAAGCCAAACCAACCAAACCATAAGAGACCCGCTCCCAATAGAACAAAAGGAACATTATGAGGACGGTGTTCTAAAATGCCAAAATCACGACGTTTACCAACAACGATTGCCAGAACCAAGGCCGATACACCGGAGGTAATATGAACCACATCACCACCTGCGAAGTCAATCGCCCCCCATTTAGCAATGAGCCCTTCGTCCCAAACCATATGTGCAAATGGATAATAGACAAGAAGTAACCAAAAGACAACAAAAATGGCTAAAGGCGTAAAACGCATCCGTCCTACCACTGAACCCGTCAAAATTGCTACACAGATAATTGAAAACATCATCTGGAAAGCAGCAAACAGCATATCAGGAATGATTAGACCACGACTTGAGGCCGTTTCAGACACACCATTTAAAAAAAGGTGACTGAAATTACCAAAGAAATTTCCATGACCGCCAAAAGAAAGCGAGTAGCCAGCAACGATCCACAAGAGGGAAGCTATAGCTAAGGGAAGAACAGACATCATCATGGTATTGATAACATTCTTACGACGTCCGAGCCCACCATAGAAGAAGGCCAAGGCCGGTGTCATCAAACAAACCATGGCTGAACAAATCAATATAAAGGCATTGCTACCTGTATCCATGAAACCACTCCAATTCACAAAATATTTTATGTCAGATAATATAACACAAAAGCATGAGATAAACAAGCGTATTTACAGAATTTTTTGGTAATTCCTTCTTTTCTAACATCTTATGTTGCCATAAAAAAAGAGCCTCTCAAACCCCGTGAAAAAGGTTATAAAGCTCTTGTCTATTTATTTTTCGCTCTTTAGCAACGGTTTTTATAGCCTGATTAGGTTTCATGCCAGAAGCAATTAAAACTTCAACAGCCTCCACCGGCGTAACATCTGATGTTAGATTTTCTTCCCTATCAGTTTCAGAAGCTCCAGCCACAATCAGTAAACATTCACCCTTGAGAGGATTACTAGCAATATAATCTAAAACTTCTGAAATAGATCCTCGCTGGTACTCTTCATAAAGCTTGGTCAATTCTCGAACTAATGTTACTTCACGGTTACCATAAACCTCATACATATTTTCAAGGGTATCCGCCACACGGTAAGGTGACTCGTAAAAAATCTGAGTCTCAGTATAAGATACTTTTTCCTTGAAGAAATCAATCTGCTGTCCCTTTTTACGAGGCAGGAAGCCATAAAAAATATGAGGTTGAGGTGCTAAACCACTGGCAATCAAGGCTGTAATACCAGCTGATGCGCCAGGTAAGGCCACCACAGGAATATCCTCAGCAATGGCCGCTTTGACCAAGTCATGCCCAGGATCCGAAATGGAGGGCATACCTGCATCTGAAACCTGAGCCAAAGTAAGACCTGACTTCAAGCGCTCCAGTAAATCTGGAATTTTCTCATAGGCATTGTGCTCATGAAAAGAATACTGCTTGGTTTCAATCTCAAAATGCTTGAGCAAGAGACCCGTATTGCGCGTGTCCTCCGCACAAATAAGATCCACCTCTTTCAAGATTTGCACACTGCGAAAAGTCATATCCTGCAAATTCCCAATAGGAGTAGGAACCAGATAGAGGGTACCGTACCTAGATTGATCCTTAAAACTTTTTTGAACCTGCATGTTTAGTCTCCGTACAACAATTCTGCACAGAAGCCACAAGCCTCATTATTATCACGACGTTGGCCATAAAAATCTGGACAAATATGGAATCCATCATCGTAAATAGCCTCGAGGTTCACCTTACCATGAGACATTTTAGTCCCTGTCTCCTCTTGAACCACTTGACTCAAGTGCTCACGCAACTTGTCGTTTTCCAACTTGAGGGCTGTATTTTCATCAACAATCCCTGAGAAGTTCGCCTTAATTGCTTCCACTTCTGCCAACATCGACATCAAATTTTGTGATAATTCCTCGAATTTATCATACAATTCACGCTTTTCCATTTAGCTGAACTTCCTCCACTCCATAAGTTAGGGGCGCACGCCCTTTTTCAAATACAACCTTAATGGTCCCTGCAATCACATCAATGGCAACGACCTGACCAATGCCATCCTTGGTTTCAATTTCATCACCCAAGTCAGGATAACTAGCCTTGCTATCTCGGTAAAAGTCATCTTCATAACTAAGACAACACATGAGTCGTCCGCAGACTCCGTTCATCTTACCAGAATTCAAAGATAAACTTTGGTTTTTAGCCATCTTAATTGATACTGGTGGTAATTCACCCAGAAAACTAGAACAACAAAGTGCACGGCCACAGGGTCCTAAGCCACCGTAAATCTTTGATTCCTCACGACTTGAAATTTGACGCAACTCAATACGTGTCTTAAAGTAAGAAGCCAGATCTTTGAGTAACTGACGAAAATCTACCCGTTTTTCAGCTACAAAACTGATTAACACATAAGAGTTATTTAGTGGAAAGACAATATCAACCACCTTCATATCTAGCTGATTTTGAGCAATTGAATCAGCCACTACTCCCATACTCTTTTCAGCCTTCAAAAGATTTTCATCATATTTAGCCAAATCTTTCTCCCCTGCCAATCCTTCAACCCGATTCAAATCCGCAGGCAAACTAACCTCAGGGAAATCTGTGTTTTCCATGACAACCTGGGCTAGGCGCTTATCTTTTTTCTCCAAAACGACTACAAAGTCATCTTTGGCGTAATTTTTATCAGAAACAACATATTCTACTGCTCCAGTTTCTTCAAATTTTATTCCAATGACTTCTGTCATGATAATACCATATACTCCATCGCATTTTGAAAGCTGACATTAGCTAGCCACATTTTTCGTGCCTCATAAACTAAGTCTAGCCATCGCCTTGCTTGTGGATTTTGTATATCCTTCCCCAATTGATACGTTAAAAAAAACCAGACCATCTCTTGTTCTGACTTTTCACTACACTGGACAGCCAGTTTTGCAACATCCAAATAAAGCAGATCCTGAGTAGATAGTAGGGACTGTGTGAAACGCTCTACTGTATTAATCAGATCAAGAATCCTATTATCCTTAGCTAAATCTAAAGCCTGAACATCATCTTTCGCAAAGTCCGCCAACACTTTGGCTTGTGTCAGCAACAAGCCTTCCTTCTGCAGCAATTCTTCCAGATAAGCCCGATTCTTTGGAAAATAAAAGAGTTGAGCTCGGCTTTTAATCGTCGGTAACATACGACTATCATCAGCTGTCAAAAGAAAAATATAAATCTGACTTTGAGGTTCTTCAATAAACTTTAATAGACTATTAGCTGCATTGACGTGCATCTTATCTGCATCACGAATGATAAAAACCTGAGCCTGCCCCTCAAAACTCGATTGACTAAACTCTCTAGTCAACTGACGAATCGTGTCCGTCTTAATAATCTGTCCTTGTGGCTCTACTAATTTAACATCAGTAAAGTCCCCCTGTGCAATCAAGCGACAGGGACGACAGTGGCCACAAGGTAGACCATCCTCAGGAGTCACACAAAACCGACTCTGTGCTAGCCAAATAGCCATGTCGAGACTTCCAAAATCACCCGAAAACAAATAAGCATGACTCAAACGATTTTCCCTGATAATTTGTGAAAACTCTTCAAATAGTTTGCTTTGACTCTCAGCTAACTTCATCTTGCTCCTTATAAATAGCCTTTAATTATTTCCCAAGCTTCCTCTACAACATCCTCAAAATTCTGTGAGGCATCGATTAACTTGATACGTTCTGGTTCAGCCTGTGCTAAGTCTAAATACCCTTTACGTACACGTTGGTGTAGGTCAAGCTTCTCTAAATCCAAGCGGTTGACTTCACGTTCGCCGCTGGCTGCAATACGGGCCAAACCAGTCTCAGAATCCACATCAAATAATAGGGTCACATCAGGTTTATAACCATCAGTCGCATAGGCGTTTAACCAGGCAATCTCATCCTGATTCAAGCCTCGGCCAGTACCTTGATAAGCAACTGATGAATCAATAAAACGATCCATGATGACCATATTGCCTTTTTCAAGCTCTGGCAAGACCTTCTCAACCAAATGTTGACGGCGAGCTGCAATATAGAGCAAGAGCTCTGTCTTAGCATCCATGGCCGTATTGTCTACATCCAAAATAACCTCACGGATTTGCTCTGCAATAGCTACTCCGCCCGGTTCACGTGTCGTCACGACTTTAGCTGGATAGGCTTCTCTAAGACGAGGTAAAAGCGCCTCCAAAACTGTGGTCTTTCCAGCACCGTCCGGCCCTTCGATTGAGATTAATAACCCTTTTGACATGATACTTCCTTTTGATTTTTTTCATCTTCTATTTTATCAAATTTTAGCTTAAATGAACAATCAAGGACAAAAGAAAACAGAGGTTTCTAAAAACCCCTTTTTCTATCTGAATACTTCTGAACATGCCGATTGCAGGTTTCGAACCTGTGACCTACGCGTTACGAGTGCGTTGCTCTACCAACTGAGCTAAATCGGCTGACACAGTCATTCTAACACTATGCCCTAAAAAGTCAAGTTCTGTATGAAATTTACAAAAAAGAGCTTGGACGAACCAAGCTCTTTCTTTTCTTACAATGATTTGTAAAGTTGACTTGCATTTTCAACAGTGAAACCATATTCTTTAAAGATACGGTCACCAGGTGCTGAGGCACCCCAAGTATCAATAGTAAGTGTTTTACCTGCAAGACCAACATATTTACCCCAACCAAAGCTAGTTCCAGCTTCGATAGCCAAACGTTTTGTCACAGCTGCTGGAAGGGCCTCTTCTTTATATGCAGCATCTTGTTCATCAAAGAGATTTTGTGATGGCATCGAAACAACACGGATATACACACCTTCAGCTTCCAGAGCCGCTTGAGTATCAAGAGCCAATTTCACTTCAGAACCAGTCGCAATGATGATACCATCAAGATCTCCTTTAGCTTCTGAAATGATATAAGCCCCTTTATTGACACCAGTTTCAGCATTTTCAGCTGTTCCGTCAAGGACTGGCAAGTTTTGACGTGTCAAAACTAGCATTGTTGGACGTTCAGTCTCAGCCAAAGCACGTTTCCATGCAGCATTAGTTTCATTACCATCTGCAGGACGGATAACGTTAAGGTTAGGCATTGAACGCACACTTGCCAATTGTTCGATTGGTTCGTGAGTAGGTCCATCTTCACCAACTGCTACTGAGTCGTGTGTCATAACATAAGTTACTGGCAAGTTTTGAAGAGCTGCCATACGTACTGCTGGAAGCAAGTAGTTTGAAAAGACGAAGAAAGTACCACCATAAACACGAGTACCACCATGAAGAGCAATACCATTCATCGCTGCAGCCATAGCAAACTCACGTACACCAAACCAAATATTACGTCCAGCATAGTTATCTGGTTGGAAATCAGACTCAGCCTTAACCATAGTATTGTTAGAAGCTGAAAGGTCTGCTGAACCTCCCCAGAATGAAGGAACTTGTTCAGAAATCTGTTGGATAGCTTGTTGGCTTGACACACGACTAGCTACTGCTGAACCCAATTCATGAGCGTTCAAGTCAACGTGTGCAGGTTCATTCGCAAAGGCAGCCTTGTATTCCGCAGCTAATTCTGGGTAAGCAGCTTCATATTCTGCAAATTTAGTTTGCCAAGTATTTTCAGCAGCTTCACCACGGAATTTAATACCAACTTCGAAACGACGTGCGACTTCATCTGGAACTGTAAATGCCGGTGCATCATAACCATAAACACCTTTTGCGTGATCAATGCCATCTTGACCAATTGGAGCACCGTGGACAGCTGATGTTCCTTGTCCTTCAGCTCCGTACCCAATGATTGTCTTAACTTCGATAATAGATGGTTTATCTGTCTCAGCTTTAGCTTCTTCGATAGCTTTAGCAATAGCTTCCAAATCATTACCATCTTTAACAAGAATGTGTTGCCAACCATAAGCTTCAAACTTAGCCTTAACATCTTCAGTGAAAGCCATTGAAGTTGGTCCATCAAGTGAGATATCATTTGAATCGTAAAGAAGTACCAACTTACCAAGTTTAAGGTGACCAGCAAGACTGGCAGCTTCTTGAGAAACACCTTCCATCAAGCAACCATCACCATGGAGGGCATAAGTATAATGGTCAACAATATCAAAACCAGGTTTGTTAAATTTAGCTGCCAAGTGTGCTTCAGCCATTGCCATACCTACAGCATTAGCAATCCCTTGACCAAGAGGACCTGATGTTGCTTCAATACCATCTGTATGATTAACTTCAGGGTGACCTGGAGTCTTAGATCCCCATTGACGGAAGTTCTTCAAATCGTCTATTGTCACGTCGTAGCCAGAAAGGTGCAATAGACTATAAAGTAAGGCAGAACCATGACCTGCAGAAAGAACAAAACGGTCACGGTTTGTCCAGTTACGGCTAGTCTTTGGATTAACATTCATCACATGGTTCCAAAGCACATAAGCCATCGGCGCTGCACCCATAGGAAGACCTGGGTGTCCAGAATTCGCGGCTTGAATTGCCTCGATCGAAAGCGAACGAATAGTGCTGACCGCCATTTGGTCAATTGCATCAAAAGTCATGATTCTAACTCTCCTTTTTTGGAAAAAAATGCGGAGCATACAGACTATTAGCATCTGAGCTCTAATTATACTACTTTCATTATAGCATATTATCTGTCTCTTTGGGCAATCCAATTCTATTTATCAAACCCTAAACCTATAAAATATAGGCCCTAAAACATCCGTTTTTACAAACCAACAGCATTTGTCTTATCCAAAGCAATTATTTTTAAAGCTATTCATCAAAAAACAAAAAAGCGGCTCTATAATTTCTGTAGTGG